>JAESTN010000120.1 GCA_016763595.1 Flavobacteriaceae bacterium
AAACCACATGGATGCCTATTACCAATCTGGTGAAAACTGGAACGAAGCTCCACAAATTGTAGATGGCGCCTCAGAATTGTTTTTGCATGTATTGGGAACTCAAGGAACACATTCGAGAGCAATTTTTGGTGTGCATAAATTGTATGGCAATTTGTCTGTAGGGATTACCTGCCATTTTACATTGAAATAAGTTTGCTAAAAGAACAGATAGAGACAGTATACTAGGTACATACTTTTTTAAGAAGCCTGGTGAAAACCGATTCTGAAAGTAGCTAAACAAAAGCTAAAATTATAGCATGTAGCAAAAAGAATAGGAGCGAGAACCAAACATAGTTGGTTCTCGCTTTTTTATTTAAGTTGTATATACATTTTATTGGGTTACAGAATTTCAAAGTCTCAAAGAGGCAAAAGACAAAAAAGTTACAGAGTTACAGAGTTACAGAGTTACAAAGTGAAGTAGTAGCGAAGTTAGAAAGCTAGGTAATCGTCATTGGATATTTTTCGTAGTAAAACAAGGCACGTTTTTTTGACTAAGAGCTTCCAAAGAGTGCAACGGTCTGGAAGCGATGTAAAAATGGGCCGTAGTTTTTCAGAATAAAAATCCCAAGACTCGGTTTTTTTGTTTCGTTTTTCATCAATGGAAAAAAAAAGTTATAGTGTTGTCATGTCCAAAATCGTACTTCTAATATCTAATATCTAATATCCAACAACCAATACCTAACCACCACAACGTCATTTCGACAGAACGACATAGGAGTGATCTTTCGACTACGCTCAAGACAGGCTAAGAAATCTCACGAAGGGAAACAGTAAAGTTATTGAAGGCTATAAATCTCTAATCAACTTCATCTGTTCTTTATAAGAAGCACCAATCGGAATTTCCATACCGTCAAGTAAGACAACATCTTTTGCGGTTAACGCGGCAATTTTTTCTGTATTAATAATATAAGAACGATGCACCCTCATAAAAGAGGAAGGTAACCGTTGCACAAAAGAGCTTATTTTATCTTTTGTAACAATGGTGTCGTTTTTCAAATGTATTCTCACATAATCCTTAATACTATCAATAAACAGCACATCGTCAAAGGCAACTCTAATCATCATTTTGTTTGAATTCACAAAAATGTGATCCGATGTTTTATCCATTTCTGGTGCTTGGATTTTAGGGACAACAGGTGTATGTAATGCTCGGAATTTATTGATCGCTTTATAAAACCGAATAAAAGATATTGGCTTTAATAAATAATCAATGATATCCAATTCATACCCTTCCAAAGCATATTCTCTATAGGCTGTTGTTAAGATAACTTTTGGTTGTATTCGTGTATTTTTTATAAAATCGATCCCTGTAACTACAGGCATTTGAATGTCTAAAAACAAGAGATCAATGCGCTCATTTTGAAGAAAATGTCCAGCATCTATGGCATTGTCAAAGGTTGCTACCAATTCAAGGTCTGGCACTTTCATGATGTGTTTTTCAAGTACCCTAATTGCTAAGGGCTCATCATCTACAACCATACATTTTATTCCCATATTACTTTAAATTAATGTTTAATACTATCTGAAAATCACTATCTGTTTTTGTGCTTTTTAGGTCATAGCTATTTTTATAGTTCAGTGCTAATTGTCTTTTCGCATTGGAAAGTCCAATTCCATAATGTGATTCGTTTTTGGTTGTGCTTGGAATATTGGTAGGGATTGTATTAAAAACTTTAAAGCAAAGTTGCTCTTCGTTTGTTGTTAAGTCAATTTTAATTACCGAGTTCTTAAGCGAATTACTTGCACCATGTTTAAACGCATTTTCTACAAATGAAATCAAGATCAAAGGCGCTATCATTACATTAGGACAATGAAGATGGTGGGTAAAGTTCAATGTTAGCTTCTTGCCATACCGTAGCGACTCCAAATCGATGTAATCTTGTATAAAAGCAATCTCTTTTTTTAGAGGAACTACATCATCTTTACACTGATACAGCATATAATCTAGCATGTCTGACAGTTTTAAAACAACGTCGGCTGCTTTTTCAGATCGGTCTAAAGTCAGTGCATACAAGTTATTTAAGGTGTTGAACAAAAAATGTGGATTTGTCTGCGATTTTAAAAACTTAAGCTCCGTAGTTGCTTTTTCCTTTTGCAACACTTCCAGTTGATGACGTTCTTCAAAACGATCTTTAAATGCCTTAATCATCAGCATTAAAAAAACAAATACATAGACAGAAGGAAAATATACCACAGCCAAATGAAAGGGGTCTGCTACTATTTCTATCAAGGTCAAGTCTTTGAAATGCTTAGGCATAAAATATTCAGACAAGTACATGTTAGAAACTTTTGAAAGCACTAAAAACAGATACACAGAAAGTATAAAAGAAACTCCAAATCTGAGGTATTTCTTTTTAAACAACAATTTTGGAACCTGATAATAGACTAAAAAATAACTCGCTAATAATTGGGCAGGTAAAAATGCCAATGAACTGAACGTGGTCTTTTCAATACTTCCAGAATTTAATGCAGCCAATATGGGCAAGCTTATAAATACAAACAACCAAAATACAAGGTGTGATATGAATCTATTCTGAAGGATCCAATCGATAAAGTTCTTTCTTTTAACCATTGCCGATAAATATATAACATATAAACAAAGTGCCGCTTTAAAAAAGACGAATCTTGAGAATCTATTGCCCAACTCATACTTTGTACGGAATTGCCCTCTTTTCCGTGGGTGCTAGGTTTGTGTCCGCTAGAAAAGAGTGCTCATCTATTTTAACTTTTTTTTGGTATTCCATTCGATATTTTTGTCTAAGAACAGTACAAACATTGAGGAATAAGCTGTTTACGTACCATTAATGAACCGCAAATAATAAATTAAAAACAATGAAAAACAGCACACGAATCATTTATTTCACACTACTATTAATAACAAGCTTTAGTTATGGGCAAAACCTACCAAAATTTGTACACGTAAAAGGTGGTACTTTCACTATGGGCGACGAAAGAGGCTTGGGAAATAAAGATCAACGCCCCACACACAAGGTTCGTGTAAAGGGATTTAATATGAGTCAAACTGAAGTTACCGTAGCCCAATACCGCTATTATTGCGACGCCACTGGGACAGCCATGCCCAAAGCGCCTAGTTGGGGTTGGCAAAACAACCACCCCATCGTAAATGTAAGCTGGAATGATGCGATCAAGTATGCCAATTGGCTTTCTAATAAATTAGACCAAAGAGTACGTCTCCCTTATGAAGCAGAATGGGAATTTGCCGCCCGTGGTGGTAAAAAAGCCAAAGGCTACAAATACAGCGGCGCAAATAACATTGCCGATGTAAGTTGGTATGATGAGAATTCTGATAAAAAAACACGTGCTGTAGCCGGCAAAAAAGCCAACGAACTAGGAATTTACGATATGAGCGGTAATGCTTTTGAATGGTGTATGGATACCTACGCAGGCGATTATTATGCCAACAGTCCTAATAGGAACCCTACCGGTGCAACTAAAGGAGATGCTAGAGTAATACGTGGTGGTGGCTGGCACCTTAATGCCACTTTTTGCAGTGTTGCTTTTCGCTACGGAAGCAATTTTGATGGTGAGCTGTATGACTATTTTGGGTTTCGTGTGGTTTCGACCAAAAAATAAGAATAAAGTAGGGCTCGTAAAAACCTAAAAGATACTCCTGATTTTAAACCACCTCATATATTGAGGGATATGAGGCAACTTGCTTCTAATGAACCAATACACAATTAATAAAACGATAAAAAATGCATAGAACGAATATTATTTTGATCCTTATTTTAGTCTTACTTTTAAGTGCTTGCAGTACTAAAAAACGACCTGTAGCAGGGAACGATTCACCAACGATAGAAAGTCCTTATTTTGGACAAAAGCTTCCAGGTTTAATTCCTGAAATTTTTGCACCTGGAATTGTTTCTTTAGATGGAATATATGAAGGGGGTGTTACTTTTTCTCCTGAGTTAGATGAAATGTATTTTTCGCCTGCAATAAATGGCCATTCATACATCTATTTCTCAAAACTCAAAAACAAAAAATGGACTACACCTAAAAAAGCAAACTTTACAAAAGGCACCATAAGTGATGAATTTGCCCCATTTGTGAGCCATAATGGTAAACGAATTTATTTTGCAACGTACGACTCTATAGCTCCTCTTAAAATTTGGTATGTAAACCGTTTAAAAGATTCTTGGAGTGATGCAATACTACTTGATTCACCAATCAATAATGACGAGGTTGTGAAGCCGGTTGCAGCCAAGAACGGAGATCTTTTTTATGTAAACTCGTCAAAAAAGAAACTGTATTATGCTCCTTACAAAAACGGCAAATTTCCCGAAGTACATGAAGTTGGAATTGCATATGGTTCATTAGGGTTTATTTCTCCAGCTCAAGATTATATGATAGTACAAGCCCATAAAGAAAACGACAAAACAAAAGACATGGATCTTTTCGTGTGTTTTAAGAAAAAAGACGGCACATGGTCTACACCAATTAACCTTGGAGATGCAGTAAACACTAATTTTAGAGAAGGAAATCCAACGATGACTCCGGATGGTAAGTATTATTTTTTAATAGATATGTTATAAACGGAAAAAGAGGACTCCCAAATGTTTATTGGGTGAGTACAG
>JAESTN010000121.1 GCA_016763595.1 Flavobacteriaceae bacterium
CAATTCATCTAAATAATTAAAAACGAGTTCTATATTTTTAGAATTATTGGTTAACTTCTTTTTAATATTTTCTATTTCTAGCTGTAGCGATAAATTATCACTCAGCAACTGACGCATTTTGGTAAATGTTCTAATAATCTTAATATTTACTGCAATCGCTCGTTCACTTTTTAAGACACTTGATAACATGGCAACTCCTTGTTCTGTGAATACTAATGGCAAATACCTACTACCTCCCCAACTTGAGGTCACAATTTGTGACCTCAAGTTATCAAACTCGTTTTTAGTCAACTCAAACATAAAATCTTCTGGAAAACGGTTTAAATTTCGTTTTACTGCTTGTTTTAAAACTTTTGTATCTCCTTGATACAATTCCGCCAAATCTCTATCTAACATCACTTTTTGATTTCGAATCAAATAGATTTTGTTCGTGATAACCTCCTCTGGAATCATACTTTTTTCTTCTTCTAGCATTTTTTATACTTTTGGGGTGCCAATTTGGCTCCTCCAATTTTATTCTTCATCAATTATATCCAATTCAACTTTTAAGTTCTCAATGATAAACTTTTGCCTATCTGGCGTATTTTTACCCATATAAAAAGACAGCATTTCTTCTACAGGCACTTCTTTATCTAACATTACAGGGTCTAAACGAATATCATTTCCAATAAAATGCACAAATTCGTTTGGAGAAATCTCTCCCAATCCTTTAAATCGAGTAATCTCTGGTTTTCCTCGTAACTTACCAATGGCTTCCTTCTTTTCCTCGTCTGAATAACAATAATAGGTATCTTTCTTATTTCGAACCCTAAACAATGGTGTTTCTAAAATATACAAATGCCCTTCTTTGATGACTTCTGGAAAAAACTGCAAAAAGAACGTAATCAATAGCAACCGAATGTGCATTCCATCTACATCGGCATCTGTAGCAATTACAATATTGTTGTACCGCAAGCCTTCTATACCATCTTCTATATTTAAGGCTGCTTGTAATAAATTGAATTCTTCATTTTCGTACACAATCTTCTTAGACAATCCGTATGAATTTAAAGGCTTTCCTTTTAAACTAAACACTGCCTGTGTATTTACATTTCTAGATTTTGTGATAGAACCAGAAGCCGAATCTCCCTCTGTTATAAACAAGGTGGTATCTAAATATCCTTCTCTTTTTACATCTGATAGATGAATTCTACAGTCTCGCAGTTTCTTATTATGCAAGCTCGCTTTTTTAGCTCTGTCTTTTGCTAATTTTCGAATTCCAGATAATTCTTTGCGTTCCCGTTCTGCCTGTAATATTTTACGCTGAATGGCTTCTGCAGCATCCGTATTCTTATGAAGGTAGTTGTCTAATTGTGTTTTTACAAAATCGTTGATAAACGTTCTTACCGTTGGCAAACCGCCCCCCATTTCTGTAGAACCTAATTTTGTTTTTGTTTGACTTTCAAAAATGGGTTCCATTACTTTGATTGCGATCGCAGAAATAATCGACTTACGAATATCTGATGATTCATAATTCTTTCCGAAATATTCTCGTATGGTTTTTACAATAGCTTCTCTATACGCTGCTTGATGGGTTCCTCCTTGTGTTGTATGTTGTCCATTTACAAACGAATGGTATTCTTCTGAGTATTGGGTTTTACTATGTGTAATCGCTATTTCTATGTCCTCTTCCTTTAAATGGATAATTGGATACAATAAATCTGTTTCTGAAGTATTCTCTTGCAATAAATCTTTCAATCCATGTTCAGAAAAGAATTTCTCACCATTAAAAACGATGGTCAAACCCGTGTTTAAATACACATAGTTTTTCAACATCTTCGCTACATATTCATTTCTGTACTTATATTTCCCAAAAATGCTTTCATCCGGAATAAACTGAACTTTTGTTCCTTTTCTTAAAGAGGATTCCTGCGCATCTTCTACTTCAATTAAATTTCCTTGATTAAATTCTGCCCAAGAAGTTTTGTTGTCTCTTATAGATTGTACTTTAAAATAATCTGACAATGCATTCACTGCTTTGGTACCAACTCCATTTAATCCAACCGATTTTTTAAAGGCTTTAGAATCATACTTCCCTCCAGTATTCATTTTTGACACCACATCTACTACTTTTCCAAGCGGAATTCCACGACCATAATCGCGAACAGTTACTTGTTTGTCTCTAATAGAAATTTCGATGGTTTTACCGGCCCCCATCACATATTCGTCAATCGAGTTGTCTAACACTTCTTTTAACAAAATGTAAATCCCGTCATCTGGAGAAGAACCATCTCCCAACTTACCAATATACATTCCAGGACGCATACGGATATGCTCTTTCCAATCGAGGGATCGAATATTGTCTTCGGTATACTTTGTTTCTTGTGTCATAAATTGAGAAGATTGAATGCCCTGCTAAAATAGCATTTACAAGTAAAAAACAAAAAACTCTATTGAATTAGTTATCAACAGAGTTTTTAATAATTTTTAAAATGATTTTTAATCCTTAAACATTAAATCTAAAGTTCATCATATCGCCATCTTGAACGATGTATTCTTTTCCTTCTACAGATAGTTTTCCTGCTTCTTTCACTTTCGCTTCAGTACCCAAAGCAACATAATCATTGTATTTAATTACTTCTGCTCTAATAAATCCTTTTTCAAAATCAGTATGAATTACTCCTGCAGCTTGTGGTGCAGTATCCCCTACATTAATTGTCCAAGCTCTAACTTCTTTTACACCTGCTGTGAAATAGGTTTGTAATTTCAATAACTTATACGCCGATCTAATTAATTTGGACGCTCCTGGCTCTGTTAAGCCTAAATCTTCTAAAAATAATTGACGCTCTTCATAATCATCCAATTCATTAATATCAGCTTCTGTTCCTACAGCTAAAATGATGATTTCAGCATCTTCATCTCTAATTGCTTCTTTTACTTTATCAACATATGCATTTCCAATAACAGCTGATTTGTCATCAACATTACAAACATACAATACTGGTTTTGCAGTAATCAACTGTAAAGTACCTACAATCACTTCTTCTTTTTCCGTAAACTCAATTGTTCTTACTGATTCTCCTTTTAATAAGGTTTCTTGGATTTTCAATAGAACTTCTAATTCAGCTTGCGCTTCTTTATTTCCTGTTTTAGCATTGCGCTTTACTCTTTCTAA
>JAESTN010000122.1 GCA_016763595.1 Flavobacteriaceae bacterium
GATTGTCCATGCTATCAATCTTTTTCAGCTCTGCCCCTCGGTACTGCTTGGTCCAGCGGGAAATCTGTCGCTGGTAATAATTACCGGGACGACCGTAGGTTTCTAAACCCACCGCTTTATAGTCAACGGCATGCACCTTGGCCAACACACGCATCATATCGAGGTACATTTCACGGCGCTCGGCGGGACTCACATCGGGCAGCAGAATTTCAGAATAAATCCGCCCCTCGACCATCGCCATGACATAAAATTTAGTGCCGATGACACTGCTGTCATCACACTGGCAGAGCATCTCGGGCACCGGCACGGGGGTATCCCATAGCGCCTTCATAATGCGGTATTCGCGATCGACCTGGTGGGCGGAGGGCAACAACTCACCGGGGGGCTGCTTGCGCATCACATAAACGCCCGAACCGCAGAACAACTTAAAGGTGGGGTTGCTCTGACCACCATCGAACTGCTGAATTTTAAGCGGCCCCTGATAACCTTCAAGATTCGCTGCCAGAAATTTTTCCAACGCAGCCTCGTCAAACTCGTGACCGACGCGAACCGCCGTCAACTCTGTGCTAGAACTCATTTACTTTACCCCGATAATTATTTGTCACTAGGAGTCTGTCGGGCTTAGGTGATCGTAGCGAGGGAAAGGGCGATTTGAGACAGATTTTTCGGTTATTTAAGGCGAATAACTGTAAGCGGTTAACGAACGACGGGGTGGCTCGCTAGAGCTTGATCTGCTCTGGGTTCACGTTGCCCGGCAATAGAGCTTCGATAGCCTCAACAGTCTCAGCCCTGGGCAGCTCTGCAAACAGGTACCGCAGGTAGGCATACGGCTCTAGTCCGTTGGCCTTAGTCGTCTCGATCAGTGAGTATAGGTTGGCGCTGGCTTTGACGCCCGCAACCGATGCACTGAACAACCAATTTTTTCTTCCCACCACAAAGGGCCGGATGGCGTTCTCTGCCAGGTTGTTGTCGATCTCCAGGCGGCCATCATCCAGATAGCACGTCAGTTTGTCCCACTCATTGTGCAGGTAGTTCAGTGCCTTGCCTGCCGTACTGCCGGGCAGCACTTTGGACAGGCTGTCATCCAGCCAACGGCGCAGCCGTTCGAGTATCGGTTTTGCGTGTTGTTGGCGATAGTCGAAGCGTTCCAGTGGTGTCAGTTGTTTGGCCTGCTTTTCCACCCGATACAGTTTCTGGATTAATGCCAATCCATGCTGGGCCTTACCCGGCTTCCTGTTCTTTCCTTGAGCCTTTACCGCATCGCTGAACTTCCGGCGAGCGTGCGCCATACAGCCCATATGCATAAGGCCATTGCTTGCAACAGCCGCGTTGTAGCCATCATAGCCATCGGTTTGAAGATAACCCCTGAACCCTTCCAGCAAGCGTAGGGGCACTCCAGCACCTCGACCCGGATCATAGTCATAGAGGATAACCGGCTGTTCCGGTGGCCCGCCGCGCTGCAACCAGAGGTAGGACTTTGACTGGGCCCGTTTGCCCGGTTCATTGAGCACCTGCACCGGGGTTTCATCCATTTGTACGATGTCGTACGTCAGCAACTGATCCCGCAGTAGATTGATCACAGGTTGTACCAAAGCGCCGGCCTTGATCATCCAGTTGGCCAGGGTTGCACGCGGCAACTCAACACCAATGCGGCGCAGGATAGTCTCCTGCCGATACAGTGGCAGGGCGTCCTGGTATTTAGACACTGTGATGTGTGCCAACAAGCCCGGCGACGCCAGGCTCTTGGGAATAGGCTGGGCCGGCAGAGGCGCTGTCTTGATGCACTGGCCGCACTTGCAGGCATACTGCTTGCGGATGTGGCGGATAACCTGGATCTTCGCCGGAACGATATCCAGTTGCTCGGAAGTCACCTCACCGATCTCGGCCAGAACATTACCATCGTGAGGACAGAGCCGTTCATCAGCGGCAAGCTCATGGATAACCTCTACACGGGATAGAGAATCTGGCAATTTCTTGCGACCCCGTTTCTGGCGGCTATGCTCGGGGACAATGACGGTCTCGTCTTCGACAGGTTCAGCGTGCGCCTCAACCTCGGCTTCATCAAACAGGCGGATTTGGTCTGGGGATAACTTCTCACTGCTGGCCGCATAGCGCCGGGCCAGCGCCAGGTTGAGTTGTTCTTGCAAGGAGAGAACTTTAGCACCAAGGCGCGCATTCTCCTGGTCGAGCTGAGTGTTTCTAGCAGCTTGTTCAGACAGCAAAACCTTCAGGGCATCTATGTCATCAGGTAGCTGTTTGGGCAGGCTTTTCATGCCACGTATTATACCGTGTGCAGGTGCAAATAACCCTATAAAACACTGCTGAAATGCAGTTTGTCATGCGGTTTCATCCGCGCAATATCGTAGCCATCGAGCAACCAGTTGAGCTGCTGTGACGTGAGCGAGACGACCTCATCTTCGGATTTGCGTGGCCAGTGAAATTGCGCCTTCTCCAGACGTTTCTGCCACAGGCAGAAGCCACTGCGTTCCCAATAGAGAATCTTTATCCGATTGCGACGCCGGTTGCAGAACACAAACAACTGTTCCGAGAAAGGGTCAAGGCTCAACGCATCTTCCACCAGTATCGACAAGCCATTGATGCCCTTGCGGAAGTCGATGGCATCCCGGCATAGGTAGACCACGGGCAGGTCATTCGCCGGTCGCATCATGACAAGGAGGCCGCGGTGCTCAGTACCAGTGACAATGTGCTGGCATCAAGTTCACCGCCAAAGGCAACGACGACACCGTTGGCCATTTGAATACGCCACTGGTTTTCCAGGCGTGAATGGTCGCCGAGTGTTTGAACTTTTTGAAACCTGATAGCCTTGCGAGGTGGCAATGTGCCTTTTTCTACCAGAGCCTTCCTGGCGGAATACAATGACTTGACGTTAATGCCATTTGCTCGGGCATAGTCAATACTGGTCTGGCCGGCATCATCGCAGGCGCGAATATGCTTGAGCCAGTATTGCTGGCGCTCTGTCAGTGATGCTTCGTTAATCCGTTCCACGCTACAAACCCGTTTCAATGAAAGAAGACAGGGTGCAGGTCAGAGGTCTACAGCGGAAGGGTGTCGTTTATTTACCGCTTACGATAAAGCTGATCAAACCTGTTGTTTATCTCGTATCTTATTTCTCCGCACAGACATGCGCCGTTAATTTTTCCTGACATATCCACCTCTTTCTCCAATGTATTAAACGATATACAGAATCGAGCTAATCATCAGAAGATCCTAGAATATTTACCAACATAGTAAAATCACATAACGATTGGTGGTTTCTTTGCCATATATAACCCCAAGCCCATCAGCCCAATTCCC
>JAESTN010000009.1 GCA_016763595.1 Flavobacteriaceae bacterium
AAATTCGGAATCAGACACGAAGATCACATTTATATGACCTTAGAAGGACCTAAATGGTTTACGGAACCAATGCATTCTATTGAGAATCCATTCGGAATTTAAGCATCCAAGTCATTTAGATTCATACGCATGTTAATCATGTGCTTTGAAAACCCAACTTTTTCATATGCTCTAATTGCTGACGGGTTTGTTTCGTAAACATCTAGTCGAATTTCATGAAGGTTTTTCGTTTTACACCAGGCTAATAATGTATCAACAATTAATCTGTTGTAGCCATTTCCACGGTGTTTTTCTGGAACATACATAAATCCTAAATACGCATGTGTATCATGTTTTAAATAGATTCTGTCTGCTTTTATTTTAGCATAGCCAGAAGCCACCAATTCCCCATCTAATTCGGCTACATACAAAACAGCATCTTCCGAGTTGATAAAGTCTTCTAAGTCATAATAGATAACTTTTCCGTCTTTAATTGTAACATCCATTGGACGTTCTGCTTCCACTAGCTCATCCATAAATGTGTCTAAACTAGCTAAGTCATTTTTAGTTGCAGGTCTTATTATTGGCTTCATTTCTTATTGAATTATCGGTGTCAAATTGAATGCAAAACTACAGATAAATTGTTTTAAACAACCTTGAATAGCTATTATTTTCAATCCCAAATTAGATAAAAAAGACAGTGTTTTGATACTTATATTTAAGAAGAAGTATCAGCCACAATTTTCCATTCACCATTAATCTTTCTAAAAATAATCATAAAAATACCATTGGCATTTCCAATGGTACGGGTTAAATGATATTCTCCCATTACATAATAAGATTCTTTTTCAATCTTAGTAATGTCATTGATTTTGAATTTCAAGGTTCCAGAATGATCTGGAGTTGGATATCCTTTTTTATAATTTGCTAAGGTCTTGTCCCAGCCATAAGTTATACCGTTACTTCCGTAAAATTTTAACGAGTCAGATTTCCAATACCCTTTCATAAACCCTTCCAAATCGTGTTTAGACCAAGCTTGTTCTTGCGCGTCTATAAGAGTTAGAATTTCTTTTTTGTCTTGCTCTTCTGTAGTTGATGAACATGAAAATAGTAAAAGTGTTATTGAAAATACTAAAAGAATTTTTTTCATCGTATTATTTTTTAATTGGTTGAATTACAAATATGTATTTATATGTTTTATTTGCTGGAATTGTATACTTTTTGTGCGTCAATCGTCCCCAAGAAGTATCGCCCCCAACGCCCATTTGTAAAAAGTCGATGTTCCACTGAATGGTATTTCCAACCTTTATATCTGTACCATGCTTTTTAGTAACGGGTACTAATCCCGAAGCAGATTTGCCTCCTTCTTCAGAACTAAAATCAAGTTCTTTCATACTAAAAGGCCAAACACTAGCATTTATTAAACCTGAATTAAATGCCTTTAATGTAAAATCCTTAGAAGAGACTTGTATCCAACGTACATCGGTTTTGTTCCCGGTTTCTTGTGGGCGAGAGTACCTGTGAAATTGATCCTTTATTTTTCCAGAATATACGCCGATTTTTTGCCCTGTTTTTCTATCCCAATAACTTTCTTCTGGACCTTTTCCATACCAAGAAACATTTTCAAAATCGTTACCTAATGTTAGGTACATTCCTAATCTTGGTATATTAGGTAAATCTTTTTGATTTGGGGTGAAAGAAAAATCTACAAATAAATTACCAGTATTGTTTAATGTGTAATTTACAATAACAGTAGCTTCATTGTTTGGTAAATGATATTGTACTTTATAATGTAATTCTTTGTTTTTAATTGTTGGGTTTTCGATTAGTTTTGCTTTGTAATTATACGTTGCCTCTTGCCAAACTTTAGCCCATGTAGGCATGCCATTCCCTAAATCATTGTCAGTTGGTGGTCTCCAAAAATTAGGTCGAATTGGATGATTCATTATTTCTTATTTTCTATACTCATAGAAATTATTTCTCCTGATTTTGAGTCTAGGGATAATGCTACTAATTTATTTTTAATTATTGTTTTTTTACCAATAGAACTAATCTTTAAATTATCCTCAATAGATACATCAAACTCATATTCGATTTCATATCGATTAATTATAAATTGGTCCCATGCAATTTCATAACCTTTAGGAATCAAAGCTGTTGCTTCTTTTTGAAGTAATCGAACCTCTAGCATGGCATTATCCACTATGAACATATTAGCGATTTTTTTTGAAGAGATTTTTTTTCTTTGTTGAGGTTTAATATCCAAAGAAGTCACTTTTTCATTGTAAAATTGTTTTCCATTGCGAGATAAAACAATTTCTAGCTCTTTGTCAGAAAAATCTGCAAAGAAATTTTTGTTAGTTACCTCAATAACACCATTCCCTAAGTATTTAAATTGAACAGGTTCATACACTTTCTTAACTTCAGATAAATGTGGATGTGGATTTCTGTATGGATCTACTAAGCCATTGTTTAAGAAGTTTCCGTCTGTTGGTAGATCTGGATGATAATCGTGTCCGTAGGCCAAATATGGTTTTCCGTTTTTGTCTTTGTATTCTAGACTTTGATCGACCCAATCCCAAATGAAACCACCTTGTAAATTGTCGTATTTCTCAATAATATCCCAATAATCTTGTAAATTTCCAACGGAGTTTCCCATCGCATGTGCATACTCAATCATAATAGATGGCTTGTCAGAATTCGACTTTCCATGTTTGATTAAATATTCAGGTTTTGGATACATTGGGCAATACAAGTCTGTATAGTCTTCTTTTCCAGCAGGTTCGTATTGTACAATTCTATTGTTGTCTTGTGCTTTTAACCATTTGTAAGTTGTTCTAAAAATTTCACCTTCTCCAGCTTCATTTCCTAAGGACCAAGAGTAGATAGAAGCATGATTTCTGTCTCTATAATACATCCTTTTTGTGCGCATCATATGTGCAGGCAACCAACTCATTTCGTTACCGATTTGAGTATTCTTGTCAATTGCTAATGGATGACTTTCAATATTGGCTTCATCTACCACATACAAACCATACTTGTCACATAAATATAGCCAATACGGGTCATTTGGATAATGTGCAGAACGCACCGCATTAATGTTGTTTTGTTTCATCAATAAGATGTCTTTCTCCATCGATTCTCTAGAAACTACATGACCAGTATGTGGGTCTGTTTCGTGTCTGTCAACTCCTCTGATATAAATTGGTTTTCCATTGATAAGTACTTGCGCATTTTTAATTTCTACACGTTTAAAACCAATTTGTTTTTTGATGAATTGATCATCCAAAGAAATAGATAATGCATATAAATTCGGAATCTCAGCAGACCAAGATTTTACGTTTTTAATTGTTTTGTTAACTTTAAAATCGATAGTAGAATTGGCAGGGATTTTTAATTTTTGCGTTCCTCTGAAGTTGTCTTGCAGAAGTATCGTTAATTCTTTAGAAACATCTCTGTCAGTGTCATTAGTAATAGAAATGGTTCCATTAAAAATTCCGTTTGTATACGAATCATCCAAGGTTGTTTGTGCATGATAATCTGAGATATACACTTTTGGTCTCGAATATAAATACACATCACGTTCAATTCCGCTCATTCTAAGCATGTCTTGACTTTCTAAATAACTAGCATCTGACCATCTGAACATTTGAAGTGCGATTAAATTTTGACCTTCTTTTAAATGTTTGGTGATATTAAATTCGGCTGGAGTTTTACTTCCCTGTGAATACCCAACATATGCTCCATTGATATATACATACATAGCAGATTTTGCTCCAGCAAAATGCAAGACAATGTCTTGTGATAGAAATTCTTTTGTTAGGTGTATTTCCTTGCGGTAGGTTCCAACTGGATTGTAATCTGTGGGAGCATTTGGCCATTTGGTGGTAAATGGATACCGCTCATCCAAATAGATAGGATGGCCATACCCTTCCAATTCCCAATTGGCAGGAACAGGAATGCTGTTCCAATCTGAATCATCGTAATCTACATGCTGAAATGTAGTTGGTCGTTTCTTAGGATCTTTTACCCAATCAAATTTCCAATCTCCATTTAAGTTAAAGAATCGTTTTGAATTCTCCTTGTTTTCAATGTCTGGATTTTCAAAAGCAAAAAAGGTAGCTCTAGGTGCTAATTTATTTTCTTCAAATATTTGATGATTGTAGTGATTCTTTTGTGCTGCTATTGGTGTGAAATCTTTTTGGTTACAACTTGAATAAATAGTTACAAAGCAGCATAGAATTAGAATTTTTTTAATCATTGGTTTTGGTTGAAAATAAATTAGCAATTGGATTAGTTGTGACAGCTACATGTTGG
>JAESTN010000123.1 GCA_016763595.1 Flavobacteriaceae bacterium
ATTGATAAAATTCCTGAAGCAAACATGGCTGTAATTTCTGTCCAAGAATTAATTCTCCACCAAAACCATCTTAAAATAAAGATCAATCCAGTACCTGCTCCAAACAACAACATCATTTCAAAAACCTCCATTGCATTTTGCATCAGCAAGGCTAAACCAGCACTTAATATCATTAACAGAACCGTAGAAATTCTACCAACAGCAACTAATTTTTTCTCAGATGCTTTTGGGTTTACGTGTTGTTTATAAAAATCAAATACGATGTATGAGGAACCCCAATTTAATTGGGTTGAAATAGTACTCATATATGCAGCAATTAAAGAGGCTAAAACAATTCCCAATAGTCCACTTGGTAATTTTGTTAACATTGCAGAATATGCTAAATCGTGTCCTAATTTATCTTGAGCAATATTTGGAAATGCTTCACTAATACTTGCGATATCTGGAAAAACGACTAATGATGCCAATGCAACAATAATCCAAGGCCAAGGACGTAGTGCATAATGCATAATATTAAAAAAGAACGTTGCCCCTATTGCATGATTTGCATCTTTTGCTGCCAACATACGTTGGGCAATATAACCACCACCACCTGGCTCAGCTCCTGGATACCAAGAACTCCACCATTGTACTGCTAGCGGAATAATCAATAGTGTAATGATTCCCTTGGTATTATTAAAATCTGGTAATATTGATAATTTATCTACAACATTTTCATTTGTCAATAAGGCTTCTAATCCGCCAACTTCTGGTAAATTCACCAAATATACAGCTGCCCAAATTGCACCTCCCATGGCCACAAAAAATAAAATAAAATCGGTATAAACAACGCCTTTAAAACCTCCAACAGCACTAAAAATCACCGTAATTAATCCGGCACTTAACACTGTTTGCCAAGGTTCTAATCCCAACATAATACCTCCAATTTTTATAGCTGCCAAGGTCACAGCAGACATGGTAATCACATTAAAAATAACCCCCAAATATAACGCTCTAAATTTCCTTAAAAACTTAGCTGGTTTCCCACCATAGCGCAATTCATAAAATTCTAAATCTGTATTAACATTCGACTTACGCCATAATTTTGCGTAGACAAAAACGGTAAGTAACCCCGTAATTAAAAAGGCCCACCAGACCCAATTTCCAGAAACTCCATCAGTTCTCACAATATCAGTTACCAAATTTGGAGTGTCTGTAGAAAACGTAGTTGCTACCATAGACAACCCTAATAACCACCAAGGCATTGTTCTTCCCGAAAGGAAAAACTCTGTTGAATTTTTTCCTGATTTTTTTGAAACATAAATTCCAATAAACAACGTAATTGAGAAAAATAAGATGATTAATGTGTAATCTAATGTACTTAGTGAGACCATAATATTAATTTTGAAAAGCGTAAAGTAACAATTCCTTTTTCGATTACAGAAAAATTTCTACTGACAACATAAAAAAAGGGCTGAACTAACTTAAAACAATTATTAATCGACAAAATAATTCTTTATGATAACCAGCTCAATTTACTTTTTATGATACGCTAAATAATCTTTAAGATATCATCAATAAGAATTGTATTTTTGTGCTTTATGCAAAGAATACAAAAAACCTTTACCGTTGAATCTATTGATGATTTCAAATCAAAATTATTGATTTGGGCTCAGCAATTTGATGCTATTTCTTGGTTAGATTCAAATCAATACAATCAAAAATATTCTTCATTTAGTGCTGTTTTGGCCGTAGATGAATTTACGTCAATCAAAACAGACTATACAAATGCTTTTGATAAATTAAAAGAATACCAAACGATCACTAATGATTATATTTTCGGGTATTTGAGTTATGATTTAAAAAATGATGTCGAAAATTTATCTTCTAAAAACTTTGACGGCTTAGATTTTTCTGATTTGTATTTCTTTCAACCTCAACGCATTATTTTTATAAAAGGCAATACTATTGAATTCTCTTATTTAAAAATGATTGATGATGAAATTGATAATGACTACAAGAGCATTATTGCTATTATAAATGAAACTGACACAAAACCTGCAGCACACAATTTAAAAATAAAACTTCGTATTCATAAAGATGAATATTATCAAAAAGTCAATTCAGTATTAAATCACATTCACAGAGGAGATATTTACGAAGCCAGTTTTTGTCAAGAGTTTTATGCAGAAAACGCAACCATAAATCCGGTAGAAACGTATCATCAATTGAATGCGATTTCTGAACCTCCTTTTGCTACATTTTTTAAATGTGAACATCAATACTTATTATCTGCTTCTCCTGAAAGATATATCAAAAGAGAAGGAACAAAAATCGTTTCTCAACCTATAAAAGGGACGGCAAAAAGACTGATTAGCAAAGTTGATGACGCTCAAATTGCATTTGACTTGTCTAGAGATGAAAAAGAACGTTCAGAGAATATAATGATTGTAGACTTGGTTAGAAATGACTTGTCAAAAACAGCTATAAAAGGTTCTGTAAAGGTTGAAGAATTATGTCAGGTATATTCTTTTAGGCAAGTACACCAATTAGTCTCTACTGTTGTTTCTGAGGTTAAAGAAACAACAAATTCAGTAGATATTATAAGAGATACTTTTCCTATGGGAAGCATGACAGGAGCACCTAAAATTTCTGCTATGAAAATTATTGAAGAAGAAGAAGAAACCAAACGAGGTTTGTATTCTGGTGCGGTTGGCTACTTCTCTCCTGCCGGAGATTTTGATTTTAATGTGGTTATAAGAAGTATCTTATATAACGAAGAAAAAAAGTATATTTCATTTTCTGTTGGTGGTGCAATTACATCAAAGTCTACTCCAGAAAAAGAATACGAAGAGTGTTTATTAAAAGCCAAAGCAATGAAACACGTGCTTACAAATTCCAATTAAATTATGATATTAGATATAGATAAAAAAATTGAACAAACAATTGCTTCTTTAGAAGACAAATACACAATTCAAGATGTTTTTAATAAGTTTATCGCGTTGTTTCCAGAAGATTGGAAAAAACATAAAATAGACTATTCAAAATTTAACCGAAGCAAACAATTTGGAAGAACAATTCCATTGCCAAAACCAGAAGTATCCTTAAAAAAAATGATTCAAACTTGGTTAAAAAAACAACAAGGTTAATTGACAAAACCCAAAACATATCATCCCTTTTTAAGCGTCCTTTTCATTCTTTTTTGCATTGCACTACAGGCACAAAAACTTGAATATGGAAATCCATCTGAAGTACAAATGGATTCTGTTTTTATGCATCAAAAAGTAGATGCTATTATTACTGATGCAATTCAGAAACAAGCCTTTCCTGGGGTTCAAATTTTAGTGGTCAAAAAGCATAAAATAATTTTCCATAAAGCCTATGGTTTTCACACCTATGACAGCGTTCAAAAAGTACAACTTAATGACCTATATGACATTGCTTCTGTTACTAAAATAGTAGGACCTTTACCCGCAATTATGAAATTATATGATGAAGGTAAAATTGACTTAGACGCTCCATTTAGCACCTATTGGAAACCTTGGAGAAACAGAAAAGATAAAAAACACATTACTCTTAGAGAAGTTTTAGCACATCAAGCTGGTTTGCATCCGTACATCGTTTTTTTAAGTGAAGTATTTAAAAAAGACAAAAGTTTAAAATCTCGTTTTGTAAAGACTGAATCAAAAAACAGGTTTACAAATCAAGCGTATGATGACATTTTTATCAAAGATCGTTTTAAAAATAAAATGTATCGTCAGATAAATAGATCTAACGTTTCTCTTATAAAGAAATACAAATACTCTGGACTTAGTTTTTTATTATATCCGAAGATAATTTCTGATATCACTACCGAAAATTATACAGATTATTTACAAAACAATTTTTACAGACCATTAGGAGCAACAACTTTAGGCTTCACTCCAGAAACAAAAAAAATCACTAACAATATTGTTCCCACAGAAATTGATTCATTGTTTAGAAAAGGGTTGACAAAAAATTGGGTTCATGACGAAAATGCTGCTTTAATGGGAGGGATTTCTGGCAATGCTGGCTTATTTGGAAGCGCATTAGATTTAGCTAAAATAATGCAGATGTATTGCAATTATGGCTATTATGATTACAAACAATACATTTCTAAAAGCACTTTAAAAGAATTCACAAAAACGCAGTACCCA
>JAESTN010000124.1 GCA_016763595.1 Flavobacteriaceae bacterium
AAGCTATTGTTTCAATAGGACTTACTCTATGTCCAAAGGCACCAAATGCGCTTATTTCTTTATAAGTCCAATCAAAATTTTTAGATGCTTTTTCTGTTAGAATAGTAATTAAAGGCTCAATCCGACTTCTTCTTTCTTCTTTGGTCCCTGCAATGTAGAGGAATTTTTTTAAATTTTTTCGTTTAGTTAGCAATGTGTCAATTACTGCTGGATTAAAAAATACAGGGGTAGCTGCTAGGTAACCATTAAATAGTTCTGGCTTTTCTGCAAGCGTATTTATTACAAACCCTCCAGCAAATTGCCATCCAAAAAGGAGTCGTTCATTAGAAGTTCTGAAATTTTTATCAATAAATGAAATCACTTCATTTTCTATAAAACTGACTGCATTTTTTATATTAGAGCTTCCAAAAAAAGTTCTCCTTTTCTCCCAATTAGTTGTAATTCCAACGACAATGAAATCAGGTATAGATTTATAATCAGTTTCTGAACCTGTAAAAACATTACTTAATGATACAGCGGAAGAAAACCAGTTTTGTCCATCAAGAACATATAATACTGGGTATTTTTCGGTTGTGTTTTTGTTGTAGTTTTCAGGTAGATAAACCTGTAATTGTTGGTTTTCTCCTGTTGTTTTTGAATGAAATGTATAATTAGTTCCTATAGTATTATCAGCTTTCTTGTTTTGTGCATTTATGCTGGTTGCAAAGAATAAAATTAATAGTATTGAAATGTTTTTCAGCTTCATGTTTCTTAACATTAGAGGGTTACCTGTTTTAAAGACAAGTTTAGTAGAAATTTTCTTAATAATTGAGACGATGGAATTACTTTGTGATAAGTTTAAGAGTAAAGCCAGTTTGAGTACTTGAAACGAAACTATCTTTCTTAGCAAATGGAAGATTAAATTTCTTTTGTCAATCTTGTATTAGACATAATATCATGAAATCCTCTCTCATATCCAAATAAGTATGATAAAGTATCAATAGGGATTACTCTACAAAAGGATCTCAATAATAGAGTATATACACTGGGTTTTTGTCCATTAACTTTAACAACTCTAGTTTTTGTAATCATTTTACCTATTGTTTTACCAAACATAAATTCAAATAAAAAATAATAGAGGAATATTAAAATTTGAAAACCTATATAGAATACAAAGTAAGATTGTGTAAAACTGAACAAAAGATACCAAAGTATATAAACAATAAATATATCCGTAATATAGTTGGTTATTCGAACTCCTTTATCAATCCCTTTGTTCATAGCGGTAAATTTATCTTTTTGCTTTAAATTCCTTTGGAATCGGATTCTTCTTACTCGCTTGTTGCCAATAAATATTTACAATCCACCAACGATTGTTATCATATAATAGTTGAACACTATTAATTCCTGTCATAAAAGGTTTTTCGTCAGCTTCGCTTCGATAGGCTTCATAGGTGGTAAATACCTGTGCAATATTTCCAAATTTATGTACAGATCGAGCAGTTTCTTTTTCAAAAAAACCATTGTCAACCAACCATTTTCCTGAAGAATCAATATACCCTTGTGGTGTCATATATCTTGCAACATGAACGCCTTGTTTGTTTGTTCCTGTCGGAATTAATTTTGCTTCGGGTCTAAATAAATACTTGAACAATTTCCAATCTCTAGCTTGGCCTTTTTCACCAGAGATTACACTGTATAATGTTTTAATTGTCCTATCTAATGTTGTTACATTAGAGGCGTACGGATCAGATTGGGCTGTTGTTTTTAAGCTAACCGAGATCAATAGGGTAAAAAATATAATGCTAATTTTTTTCATAATGTAATGTATAAAAAATCCCCGCCATGAATTTCAAAGCGAGGATTTGTGAAAATTAATTTGTTTTTGTTGGCCTCGGAAATGGAGGTGGTTTAATGTTTGTCTTTTTGGTTCCTCTCAGTTGTTTAAGCAATTCATTTACTGCTCTTTCTAATTGAGGATCATTTCCTAATTCTAATGCTTTTGCGTTTTGTCTGATAGCAATATCAGGGGCAACTCCAGAGTTTTCTGCTACCCATGTATTTGTTGCTGGATCAAAAACTGCATTGTCTGGTGCTGTTAAAGAACCTCCATCAATCAATCTATAATGGGTAGAAGATTTTACCAATCCACCCCAAGTTGTAGCGCCAATTAGTAAACCAGCTTTTTGCTGTCTAAATACCCATGGAAAGAAATCTCCACCAGAGCCTGCAAGTTCATTGATTAATAATACTTTTGGCCCCATAATTCCTGCTGGTAAGCGCATTGGTTTTCCATTCGGAACTTCATTGGTTAATGCTGCTCTTGGTTTACGAGTCATTAAATCTACCATATAGTCATCTAACAATCCGCCACCATTAAAACGTTCGTCAATTACAGCGCCTTCTTTGTCTTGTTGTGCAAAGAAATATCTGTTAAAAGACACAAACCCAGGCCCACCAGTATTTGGCACCCAAATATAGCCCAATCTTCCATTAGAAAGTTTGTCTACCCTTCTTCTGTTGTCTTCTACCCAAGTTCTTTGACGCAAAGAGTTTTCACTTCTAATTGGCTTAACAATTTCTTTCCAAGCTCCTTTAAATGTAGGTTTGTCGTTAATGTGTAATGTCGTTTGCTTATTTGCTGTTCCATCTAAATATTGATAAATATTATCTGTAGCTGAAATTTCTTGATTGTTGATTCCAACCAAATACTGTCCCTGCTTAATTTTCATTCCAGGTTGATCTAAAGGTCCATTCAAACCAGGATTCCAACTTTCTGAAGTGTAAATACGTTTGATTTGCCATTTGCCTTGCCTTGCAACAAAATCTGCTCCTAATAAGCCACCAGTTGCTCTATCAACGCTAGGGAAGTCTCCTCCTCTAACAAAACTATGTCCAACGGATAATTCACCATTTACCTGATCTAAAATATAATTCAAGTCAGCTCTGTGTTTTACAAACGGAATTAATGGTGCATATCTTTTGAATACTCTATTCCAGTCTCTTCCATGCATATTTGGATCGTAAAAGTAATCACGCTCATAACGCCAAGCTTCTTCAAACATTTGATTCCATTCTTTCAAACGGTTCAATTTCATATTAAAGTCAAGCTTCAATGTTTTAGCTCCTTTGGCATTTGCTCCAGAAGTTTTTACTACTTTCCAATTTTTGCCAGCTCTTACAACCATGTGTTTTCCGTTAGGAGAAACAGCATACAAACGCAATCCTTTTCCAAACTCTTTGGCTTTTAATTTTTTTAAATCAAATTTGTGAATTGTAGATCCTTCAGTAATAAACATAAAACCACTAGGTCCAGCCACAATACTTCTATAATTCCCTTTTAAAGGCAACGCCATTATTCTACGAGCAATACCCTCAAAATCAATGACTACTTTTTTGTCTTTTTTAGTGTCGGTTTTTTTCTTCGCATCTTTCTTCTTATCGTCTTTTTTGCTTTTTTCTTTTTCTTTCTTCATTTCTTCCTCGTCACTTTTTGGTTTAAAAGGGGAGGCGTCTTTTTTTGCCAAGTTAATCACATATGCCGCATAACTTGGTTTAGCGGTCATAGAGCTTGTATTTGCCCAGCCAGAACGTAGTGCTACATCTGTACTTGCTAAAAAGTATAAATGTTTGTGGTCTAAATCCCAAGCAGGAGAAAATGAATCTGCAAAAGGATCAGTGATTGCAGTAGTTTTATTAGAGGCTAAAGACCAAACTTTAATTTGTTTTAAGCTATTGTCACCAGATTTCGCATAGGCCAACCACTTTGAGTCTGGAGACCAAGTAATTCCCATACGCCCTCGCTCTAAGTTATTCCCAGCATTATCAATGGTTTTGATATTTTTTGCTTTTAAGTTTACAATTCTAATACGGGTATCATCATCTACAAAAGCAATGTGTTTTCCGTCAGGAGACCAAGTTGGTTCCCAAGCCATTTTAGAAATTCCAATTGAAATTATTTCTGTTTTTGCTGTGCCATCTTGATTGGTTAAGTGCAATGCATATCCTTTTCCGTTTGCATC
>JAESTN010000125.1 GCA_016763595.1 Flavobacteriaceae bacterium
AAAGGGGAAAATTAAAAGGAAGTCCATTTAGAACCTATATTCACAAATGGTATCAAGAAGGATATTCAGATCATTTTCCTGTATACGCTACTTTTACAAATAATGAGCCCTAGATCTTTTTTTGATTAATAGCCTCTTTTATTTTTTTATCATTGAACTGGTATTTTTTGTATTTACCATCTCTATATCTATAGTAAATAAAAACTGGCATCAATAAAAATGACAAGAAGAAAATTCCTAAGCCCATTACAATTTGTGCTTTTGGGTGGGCTGTTTGTACCAAGTAAATGCCAACACACATCCAAATAACAAATATAATAAAAAGGGCTTTAAGTAGTGTTTTCATACAAAGGATTTAGATTTACAAAGGTACAACAGTTAACTCGTTACTTCAATTAGTTTTTTTCTATAAACAGTTAAGAGTTTTGATTTAGATATAAATCCGTAATACATATTGTCTTTGATCACTGGTAAATTCCATGCACCTGTAGTTTGAAATTTCTTCATAATATCGGTCATTTTATCTTTCTCTAAATTAATAATGGCTGGAGGCTTTTGCATTAGTTCCTTCACATAAACTGTTTCGTACAGTGTTTGATCAAACATAATGGGTCTGATGTCATCCAATAAAATAATCCCTAATAACTCTTTATTCTTTTTGCCAATAACAGGAAAAATATTTCGGTTAGATTTCACCACCGCCTCACGCACTACTTCACCTAGGCTCATTACTGGAAAGAGCGTTACAAAATTAGTTTCAATTACTTTACTCATATCCATTAGTGTTAAAACGGCATGATCTTTATCATGCGTTATTAACTCTCCTTTTCTTCCCAATTCCATTGCATACACAGAATGTGGATGTGCATATTTAGTAATAGAATATGAAATTGCAGCAGTAATCATTAAGGGAATAAATAATTCATATCCACCAGTAACTTCGGCAATTAAAAAAATAGCTGTAAGTGGTGCATGTAAAACACCTGCCATTAAACCAGCCATACCCACTAATGTGAAATTACTTTCAGAAACAGGATTTTTAAAGAACCCTATATTATTAATAATTTTTGCGACTGCATGCCCCATAAGACTCCCCATGAATAATGTTGGTGCAAAAATACCCCCAACACCACCGGCACCAAAAGTTAAGGCACTTGCGATCACTTTAAAAAGCACCAATCCTAATAACAACAATATAACAATCCAGACATTTGTCAAGTCTAGATTCATAAAGTTATTTTGCAATGCTTCTTCTGGGTTCCCATTAATTAAGTTGTTAATAATATCGAAGCCTTCTCCATATAAAGGGGGTATAAAATAGACCAAAAGTCCAAGTCCAATACTCCCAACGAACAACCTTTTTATAGGAGAGTCTATTTTGTCAAATACTTTTTGAATACGGTCATAAACTTCTGTAAAATAAATAGAGGTGACACCGGTTACAACTCCTAAAAAAACAAAAAACGGAACATCATTTATGGTAAAAACATCTTCTAATTTAAACGGCAGTAACACATCTGATCCGAAGAAAAAATAAGAAGTAATAATGGCAGATATAGACGCCAATAACAACGGCAACATAGAGGCTATTGTTAGGTCTAAACTAAATACTTCAATCGCAAAAATAATGGCTGCAATTGGCGCTTTAAAAATTGAAGACATGGCACCAGCGGCAGCACAACCAATTAATAATGTTCTAGTTGTTTGGTTTAAATGAAAGAACCGAGCAATATTAGAACTTATGGCCGCTCCTGTGGCAACCGTTGGCCCCTCTAAACCGACAGAACCTCCAAAACCTACTGTAATGGGAGCCGTAATTATAGAGGCATACATTTTGTATTTTTCCATAATTCCTTTTCGCTTAGAAATGGCAAAAAGAGTTGATGGAATTCCGTGACTTACTTTATTTCTGATAATATATTTAATAACAAGATAGACAATTGCAAGTCCAATAATTGGGAAAACAAAATAAAAAGCCTGATGGTAATACCGAACTAAGTTCCCTTCTAATAAATGTTGAAAAAAGTGCGTTAAATTTTTTAATACAACAGCCCCCACACCCGATAAAAAACCAATAAGTATGCTTAATATGTATATAAATTGACGTTGTGAAATATGTTTATATCTCCAAACATGTATTTTAGTTAATATGTATTTTATTGTTGGCATTTTTCTATGTACTCTAGCAGCTGTTTTAGTTTGTTTTTGATAAAATATCTGTTCCTAAATATGTCGCATTTTTATTTAGGTACCAAGCTCTGTTTTTCGGCATTTTTATTCCGTTGATGGTTTCCAATTCATCTAACAAAATATATTCTCCATCATTTTTTTGCTCATCATGAAAAAACTGATATGCTTCCATTTTATAGGTATCCACATTAAAGTAAAAATACCAAGTATCTTTTCCTATTTCTTTAGAATAGGTAACCTTTAACACCAGCATTTGATCACCCATAAACTTCTCTAAGTTTACTTGCTCATGTATAATAGTTCCTGGATCTTTTAATTTCATTGGCAAGCCATACAAATACGTATAATAATCTTGATACATTTTTGCTCGTGCTGTACTCAAGCTATTTTTCTTTTGTATTTCTTGTGATGGGTTTTTAGTTCCGTTAAAAACAATTTGAATGCTGTCTTTATCAATATGATATTCGGTGGTTTTCTTACCAAAAGTAGCTTTTACAGAAAATCGTTGCTTTGGTAAATCAATTGTTATCTCACTAACTCTATTGGATTCCTCAGGGGTTTTCATGGTTACAAAAAAAGTTCCCTTAAAGGACTCCCAATTTCCATTTGGGTCGTGGAATTTTATTGCTTTTTCTAACAATTGCTTTCCTGTAATTTCTTGACTGAAAGCATGTATTGAAAAAAGAAATGCAATTAATAGAAGTCGGTTTTTCATAGATTAAAATTACTAAAATTCTACCTAAACCCAGTCATTTAAAGGATGATATTTAGATGCTGTTTTATTTCGGTTCTTCCTTTAGCAGTTAGCGTTAATTCTCGTGTGTTTTTGTGCTTTCTAAACCAGTCTTTTTCCACCATCATTTCTAAAAAAGAATCTCCCAAAGCGCCTGCTAAGTGGTGTTTTCGTTCACTCCAATCTAAGCATTTATGTGAAAATGACCTTTTTAAGTTCTGAAGATTGTCTACTGGGATTTCGAAGTAAGTAAACCATTTTTTTCCTTTTTCTGTGAGTTCAAAATTTTTGTCTGCTACCGTAATTATTTCCTGTAGCACCATTGCTTCAGTGATTTTTACTCCAACTTCTCCTGCTAAATGTTTGTAACAGGTTCTTGCGTATGTAAACCCAGACATTTTTGGTCTTTTAATAGTTTTATACCCTGTTTGTATTGATAATAAACTAGCCATCGACTCTATTACCTGTGCAACTTCTGAACTACTTAATCTGTAATATCTGTGCCTGCCTTGTTTCTCTACAGTCAATACTTCTTTCTTTAAAAGCTTAGACAAATGATTGCTTGCCGACTGCAATGAAACATTTGCACAGGTTGCTAATTCTGTCGCTGTATAGGCTCGACCATCCAATAAATTCCATAACATAATTGCTCTTGATTTGTCTCCAAATAGCGTTGCAATCTCACTAAAGTCTTTCTCTAAATCTTCCATTTATTAATCCCAAACCTGGGGTCTTCTTATCCTTAATATTCTTAAATAACTTAAGATTTGCCCTGTATGAACCGCTTCATGATACACCATTCTGTTTAAATAGTCTCCCAATTGCTTTACTTGATTTACTTCTTCTCTATGTATGACAATCTCTTTTAAGTCTACTTCAGAAAGGTTTTCTATCATATCATAAAATTCCTTTCTATATTTCTCAGCAATCAATAATTCATGGGCTACGTCTATATATTCTACTTCTTTCCAAGGAGAAATAACATCCCCTGAATTACCTCTATTTTTTATAATTACATGAAATAAATGCTCCCCTTCTAAGACATGTCGTATCATTTCTATACAACTCATTGCTTTCGCATCTGGTTTCCAATGCAAATATTCATTCGGAATTCCTTTCCAAACATTGATGCTTCTTCTTCGTGTTTCTTTAAAATTTAATATACTTAATTCTATGCTGTTCATTGTTTATTTTTTCTCAAAAGTAGAACAGTATATTA
>JAESTN010000126.1 GCA_016763595.1 Flavobacteriaceae bacterium
AACAAAAGTTCAGTTTATTCCGGATGAAAGCATTTTTGGGAAATATAAGTACAGAAATGAATATGTAGCTAAGATGTTAAAAAACTATGTGTATTTAAACACAGGTTTGACCATCGTTTTTAATGGTGAGAAATTCTTTTCTGAACATGGATTGAAAGATTTATTGCAAGAAAATACTTCTGAAACTGATTTACTGTATCCGATTATTCATCTGAAAGAAGAGGACATTGAAATTGCAATTACCCATAGTAAAACACAATATTCAGAAGAATACCACTCGTTTGTAAACGGGCAGCACACAACACAAGGAGGAACGCATCAAGCGGCATATAGAGAAGCTATTGTAAAAACAATACGTGAGTATTTCGGGAAGAATTATGAGTCATCAGACATTCGTAAGTCGATTATTTCTGCGATTGCCATTAAAGTAATGGAACCCATTTTTGAAAGTCAAACAAAAACAAAATTGGGTTCTACAGAGATGGGAGGCGGTTTGCCAACCGTACGAACATTTATCAACGATTTTGTAGAAACACAATTAGACAACTACTTACATAAAAATACGGATGCTGCTGAAGCAATTCAACGTAAAATATTACAAGCAGAACGTGAACGTAAAGAATTATCTGGAATGAGAAAATTAGCAAAAGACAGAGCTAAAAAAGCGAGTTTGCACAATAAGAAATTACGTGATTGTAGAATTCACTTATCAGATGTTAAAAGAGAAGGCTATTTAAATACCACCTTGTTTATTACAGAGGGAGATTCAGCTTCTGGTTCTATCACAAAATCTAGAAATGTAAATACACAGGCGGTGTTTAGTTTAAAAGGAAAACCATTGAATTCATATGGATTGTCTAAGAAGATTGTCTATGAAAACGAGGAGTTCAATTTACTGCAAGCTGCGTTAAATATAGAAGATGGAATTGAAGGATTGCGTTATAACAACATTGTAATTGCTACCGATGCCGATGTAGATGGAATGCACATTCGTTTGTTATTGATTACGTTCTTTTTACAATTTTTCCCTGAAGTGATTAAAGAAGGGCATTTGTATATATTAGAAACTCCTTTGTTTCGAGTGCGAAATAAGAAAGATACGTATTACTGTTATTCTGATGAAGAAAAGAAAGAGGCTATCGGGAAATTAAGAGGGAAGCCAGAGATTACTCGATTTAAAGGATTGGGAGAGATTTCTCCAAACGAATTTGTACATTTTATTGGTAATGACATTCGTTTAGATCCTGTAATGCTAGATAAAGAAGTGCCTGTTGAAGAAATGCTTTCTTTTTATATGGGAAAAAATACACCAGATAGACAAAAGTTTATTATTGAGAATTTAAAAGTGGAACTGGATATAATTGATGAGGAATAAAATTTGAGAAGCCAATTTGGTGCCTCAAGATTATAATAAATGCAAGAAGAAGAAAAAAGTATGATTCCAGATGAAGTCATTACGAACAAAATCTATTTGATTCGCAATCAAAAAGTGATGTTAGATAGAGATTTGGCGGAGTTGTATGAAGTAGAAACAAAACGATTAAAGGAAGCGGTGAGAAGAAATATTGCTCGTTTTCCTGAAGATTTCATGTTTGAACTGACTAAAGATGAGTTTCAGAATTGGAGGACGCAATTTGCGACCTCCAATTCTTCAGATAAAATGGGATTGCGATATATCCCAATGGTTTTCACAGAACAAGGAGTTGCCATGTTGTCAAGTGTGTTAAAAAGTGAGCGAGCAATTGCGGTTAATATTAAAATTATTAGAATATTTACCAAAATGCGTCAGTTGTTGAGTGATAATTTATCGCTACAACTAGAAATAGCAAATATTAAAAAGAAGGTAACCAATAATTCTAAAAATATAGAACTCGTTTTTAATTATTTAGATGAATTGGTAGATAAGAAAGAGAAAAAGCAAACAAGAACCCAAATTGGTTATAAAAGAGGAGATACAAATAAACTCTTAAACGAATAAACGTTTTTTACATGAGTGAAGAAAACAACGACTACGAACACGAAGAAGAAATAACGAATCAGGTAGAACCTGCCCAAGAAGAAACCATTACCAAAGTTACAGGAATGTATAAGGAATGGTTTTTAGACTATGCTTCGTATGTGATTTTAGAAAGAGCAGTTCCTGCAATCGACGATGGTTTTAAACCCGTACAGCGTCGTATTTTGCATTCTATGAAAGACTTAGATGATGGACGTTACAATAAAGTAGCGAACATTGTAGGACATACCATGCAGTATCATCCGCATGGTGATGCTTCTATTGGTGATGCTATGGTGCAGATTGGTCAGAAAGAATTGCTGATTGATATGCAAGGAAACTGGGGAAATACCTTAACTGGTGATCGAGCTGCTGCATCAAGGTATATTGAAGCGAGACTGTCTAAATTTGCCTTGGATGTTGTTTTTAATGCGAAGACAACCGAGTGGCAATCTTCGTATGATGGTCGTAGAAAAGAACCTGTAAACCTTCCTGTAAAATTCCCAATGTTATTGGCGCAAGGAGGAGAAGGAATTGCAGTAGGTTTATCAACTAAAATATTGCCACACAATTTTAATGAATTGATTGATGCTTCTATCAAGCATTTAAAAGGGCGTAGCTTTAATGTTGTTCCAGATTTTTTAACGGGTGGTGTTGCAGATTTCACTAATTATAGTGAAGGGAAGCGTGGCGGAAAAGTTAGAGTGCGTGCTAAAATATCTCAACAGGATAAGAAAACCTTGGTGATTACCGAGATTCCGTTTGGAACAACTACTACTTTGATTGATAGTATTTTAAAGGCCAATGACAAAGGGAAGATAAAAATTAAGAAAATTGAAGACAATACCGCTGCTAATGTAGAAATATTAGTGCATTTACCAACGGGAATATCACCAGATAAAACCATAGATGCCTTATTTGCGTTTACAAATTGTGAAAATTCAATTTCACCTTTGTGTTGTGTTATTGAAGATCATAAACCCGTATTTATTGGTGTTCATGAGGTACTGCGTAAATCAACTGATAATACGGTTGAGTTGTTGAAACTTGAATTGGAAATTCAATTAAAGGAATTAGAAGAGCAGTGGCATTTTGCTTCTTTAGAGCGTATTTTTATTGAAAACAGAATCTATCGTGATATTGAAGAGGAAGAAACTTGGGTTGGCGTTATCGCTGCTATTGATAAGGGGTTGCAACCACATATCAAACATTTAAAAAGAGCCATTACTGAAGAAGATATTGTTCGATTGACAGAAATTAGAATAAAGAAAATTTCGAAATTTGATATCGACAAGGCAAAACAGCATATTGAAAGTTTAGAAGATAAAATTGAAGAAGTAATAAACTACTTGGCAAACCTTATTGAGTTTGCAATCAATTTTTTTAAACGTTTAAAAGCTACTTACGGAAAAGGAAAAGAGCGTAAAACTGAGATTAGAATTTTTGATGATATCGTAGCTACAAAAGTGGTAATGCGAAATACAAAATTATATGTCAATAGAGAAGAGGGGTTTGTTGGGACATCATTGCGTAAAGATGAATATGTAACAGATTGTGCAGATATTGATGATATTATTGTGTTTAAGAATGATGGAAGTATGATGATCACAAAAGTGGCCTCTAAAACTTTTGTAGGGAAAGATATTATTCATTTAGCAATCTTTAAAAAGAACGACAAGCGTACTGTATATAACATGATGTATATAGACGGAGCCAAAGGGCCCAGTTATATGAAGCGTTTTACCGTTACTGGAGTTACCAGAGATAAAGCATACGATTTAGCAAATGGAACCAAAGGTTCTAAGGTGTTGTATTTTACAGCAAATCCTAATGGAGAAGCAGAAGTTGTAACCATAAACTTACGCGCAGTTGGTAGTGTTAAGAAGTTGAAATGGGATATTGATTTTGCAGATTTAGCAGTAAAAGGAAGAGGCGTAAGAGGAAACACAATTACGAAGTTCTCGATAAAGAAAATTGAATTTAAAACATCTGGAGTTTCTACATTAAAACCACGTAAAATTTGGTTTGATGAAACTGTACAGCGTTTAAATGTTGACGATAGAGGAACGTTATTGGGGGAGTTTCGAGCAGAAGATAAATTACTAATTGTATATCAATCTGGTAAAGCAAAAGCCATAACACCTAATTTAGCAAGTCATTTTGAAGATGATATGATTGTGTTAGAAAAATGGAAGCCTAATAAACCATTATCAGCAATTTATTTTGATGGTGAGAAAGAACGCTATTATGTAAAACGTTTTTTAATTGAAAATGTAGATAAAGAAGAGTTGTTTATCTCTGAGCACCCGAAGTCGAAATTGGAAATTATTGCAACAGATTATAGACCCATAGCAGAAGTTATTTTTTCAAAAAGAAGTTTAGAGAATGTCAATGTGAATTTTGAAGAGTTTATTGCTGTAAAAGGGATAAAGGCGCAAGGAAATCAGTTCACTGCTGATAAAATTAAGCAAGTTAATTTACTAGAGTCATTACCTTTTGAAGAACCAGAAGAAATAACATCAGAAGAAATTGAAGTTGTAGAAGAAGAAATTATTTCAAAGGAAACGCTGCCTTTAGAAATTACAAATTTAGAGGTTGTTCCAGAAAAACTTGTGCATATAAGTAGTGAAGAAAAAGCAAGAAGAGCTTTGCAAAAAACAATTGAAAAGAAAAAGGCCGAGCAAAAAGCGAAGGATGAAGAAAATCAAACAAAACTGTTTTAGTAATGAATAAAACGATTGGTTTAATTGGAGGAATGACACCAGAATCTACGATTCTATATTATAGAGAGCTAAATCGATTAGCATCTATTAAATATGGAGCGAAACACACGTGCAATGTGTTGATTGAATCTGTAGATTTCGGAATGGTTTCGAAATATCAGATTGAAAACCGTTGGGATTTATTAGATGAAATGATGGTGAAAGCTGCTCAGAACTTAGAAAAAGGAGGCGCAAAGTGTGTTTTAATTTGTGCCAACACCATGCATCTAACTATTGAGGCTGTTAAAAAAAAGGTAACAATTCCTGTACTACACATTGCCCAGGCAACTTCCTTAAAAATTAAAGAAAAGCAACTGCGTAAAGTGGCGTTGTTAGGAACAAAATATACCATGGAAAAAACATTTTACACGGATGTTTTGTCTGAATTTGGAATAGAAACGTTGCTACCGAATGAAAAAGATCGAGAGATTGTTCATGCAGTAATTTATGATGAATTGGCTTTTGGAGAGGTAACTTCGAATTCAAAAAAAGAATATCTAAGAATTACTGAAGCGTTGATTTCAAGAGGAGCAGAGGGA
>JAESTN010000127.1 GCA_016763595.1 Flavobacteriaceae bacterium
AATTTCAATTTGTTTTTGAGGTTTTATATTTTTAAGCCCATGTAATTCTCCAAGATTACTTACCCAGCCTGGCAATTCTCTTGGAATTCTTTGCCATAAAGAACGTTCGTTCTCTCTAAAGTTATTTCGGTGCATTTGCAATCCCCAAACTTGTTCTGGAGCATCTGAAAAACGAACTTGAGTAAATGGAATTTTCATTTCTGCTGTCCACCCCTCTTCATCAATATTTGTTTTTACATACCAAATCGGATTCCAGCTTCTATCCCAATTATTTCCATTATCAGAAATAGCTTCTTCTCCTTTTACTCCCGCAGCAGTCACAGTAAAAGCAAATCCTGTTCTTAAATCGTGGTAACTATCTAAATTTATTTCTACCCAATCTCCATCATTTCCATCTCTACGAGACAGTCTGTTTACAATTTTATCTGGTTCAGTATCATAACAACGAATGGCTACATATAAATTTTTCTCGTCATAAATGATTTTGAATTTAGTCTTTTGAGTTGGTTCTTTTCCTTCGTCTGGCATAAATTCCTTAAAACCACCAGCCCATTCCACTGTATTCCATATTTCATCTGTAAGTATCCCGTCTAAAACAGGAGCTTTCACAACCCTTTTTGTGTTATAAATTCTTTTAGGAACTGTTGTTGTTTCTTGGCTGTATGCAAATTGTGCAATACAAAAGACAAGAATAATTGAGAGCGTTTTATTCATTCTTTATGGTTGATTTGATGTTTTCTATTAAGAAAGATTTCTTAATGAAAGACCTTCAATTAATAAAAGTGTTACAAAGTAAACTCCCAATTGGTTATATACTGTCTTAAAGATTTGTTAATTGTTAGATAATGAAAAGTTAAAACCCTCCCTGTTTCTTTTGTTAATTCACTAAAAATCAAACCTTATAATAAACCTACTCACCGTTTGCCTATTGAATATTTAGTTGTATCTTTGCAGACCTTTTTTAAGGGAAAATTTAATTTATTAATTGACAAAAACTAATAGTGTAATGAACACATTAAGTTACAAAACAGTATCGGCAAACAAAGAAACTGCTAACAAAGAGTGGTTAGTTGTTGATGCGGACGGACAAACATTGGGTCGTCTTTCTTCTAAAATAGCAATGCTAATTAGAGGTAAATACAAAACAAACTTTACACCTCACGTAGATTGTGGTGATAACGTTGTAGTAATTAACGCAGAGAAAATCGTTCTTACTGGTAAAAAGTGGGAGCAAAAATCGTACATCCGCCACACAGGGTATCCTGGAGGACAAAGATCTTTGACTGCTACAGAAATGTTCGCTAAAAATCCTACAAGATTAATCGAAAAAGCAGTAAAGGGAATGTTACCTAAAAACAAATTAGGAAACGCTCTTTTCAGAAATCTTTATGTATATGCTGGAACTGAGCATTTACATACTGCTCAAAACCCAAAAGCTATTAACGTTAACGAATTAAGATAATGGAAACAGTACACAAAATCGGTAGAAGAAAAACAGCTGTAGCTCGTATTTATCTTTCAGAAGGAAAAGGAAATATTATAGTAAACAACAGAGAGTTTACAAAATACTTTACCACTTCAACTTTACAATATAAAGTGCAACAACCTTTACAATTAACAGATAACTTAACATCTTATGATATTAAAGTAAATGTTTTTGGAGGAGGAGTAACTGGTCAAGCAGAAGCAATTCGTTTAGCAATTACTAGAGCTTTAGTTTTTATTGATGAAGAACATAAAGCGGTCTTAAAACCAGAAGGATTACTTACTAGAGACCCAAGAATGGTTGAAAGAAAGAAATTCGGTCAAAAGAAAGCAAGAAAAAAATTCCAATTCTCGAAACGTTAATAGACTACTCGAATTTATTTCGATGTTTCTATTTAAACGTAGTCGTGAATTGTTAATTTAAATTTTAAATAAACAGTTTAGCATCTAAATACTTAAGACTCTATAAATAGGCTACTTAAGTATTGCTACAATTTTAAAGAAAGTAAACAATGGCAAAAGTAAACATTAAAGAATTACTAGACAACGGAGTGCACTTCGGTCACTTAACTAGAAAATGGGACCCAAACATGGCTCCATACATTTATACAGAACGTAATGGTGTTCACATCATCGACTTGTATAAAACTGCTGCAAAAATAGAAGAAACTGCTGCTGCATTAGAGAAAATCGCTAATTCAGGTAGAAAAATTTTATTTGTTGCTACAAAAAAGCAAGCAAAAGATATCGTTGCAGAAAAAGCAGAAAGCATTAACATGCCTTACATCACTGAAAGATGGCCTGGAGGAATGTTAACAAACTTTGTAACTATTAGAAAAGCCGTTAAGAAAATGGGCACTATTGATAGAATGAAGTTAGATGGATCTTTTGATGCATTGTCAAAAAGAGAAAAATTACAAATTAACCGTCAGAGAGCAAAATTAGAAAAGAATTTAGGTTCTATTACTGATATGACTCGTTTACCTGGTGCTTTATTTGTAGTAGATGTTAAGAAAGAGCACATTGCAATTGCAGAAGCTCAAAACTTAAACATTCCTATTTTTGCAATGGTAGATACAAACTCTGATCCAAGACCGATTGATTATGTAATTCCAGCAAACGATGATGCTTCTAAATCTATTGAAAAAGTATTAGGTTATATTATCGATGCTATTGCAAATGGATTGGCTGAAAGAAAAGCAGGAAAAGAAAAAGCAAAAACTGAAGTTCCGAAGACTGAAACTCCAAAGGTTGAAGCTCCAAAGGCTGAAGCTCCAAAGACTGAAGCTCCAAAGACTGAAGCTCCAAAGACTGAAGCTCCAAAGACTGAAGCTCCAAAGACAGACGAAGCTAAATAATTAAATGTATAATTACGTAAAACCTTTCTAGTCATTTATTAGAAAGGTTTTTCAAAAAAATAAAAGTGACATGGCAAAAATAACTGCTGCAGACGTAAAAAAATTAAGAGAAGCAACTGGTGCTGGAATGATGGACTGTAAAAAGGCATTAGTGGAAGCAGATGGTGACTTCACCAAAGCAATTGATGTATTACGTAAAAAAGGTCAGAAAGTAGCTGCAAAAAGAGCAGATAGAGAATCTAATGAAGGTGCATCTATCACTAAAATTAATGATGACAACACTGCTGGTGTTGCGATCGTTTTAGCATGTGAAACTGATTTTGTTGGTAAAAATGATTCTTTTAAAGAATCGGCTAGTCAATTTGCAACTATTGCATTAAATCATGACAACAAAGAATCATTCTTAGCTGCTAATTTCGGCGAAATGACTGTTGCTGAAAAATTAATTGAGCAAACTGGTGTTATTGGTGAAAAAATTGAGATTACTGCTTTTGAAAGAATTGAAGCTGCTTATGTAGGTTCTTATACTCATGGTGGTAAAATTGCTGCAATCGTTGGTCTAACTGCTTCTGTAGATAATGCAGATGTATTGACTAAAGATGTTGCAATGCAAATTGCTTCTATGGGAGCGTCTATATTATCTTATAAAGATTTTGATCCTGCATTTGTTGCCGCAGAAACTGAAGCAAGAATTGCTGTTATCGAAAAAGATAATATTGAATTAGGAAGGTTAGGGAAAACATTGAAAAACGTTCCTCAGTACATTTCTATGTCTCAATTATCTGAAGAAGTTTTAGCAAAAGCTGAAGAAACTGCAAAAGCTGAATTAAAAGCTGAAGGGAAACCAGAGCAAATTTGGGATAGAATTTTACCAGGAAAAATGGAAAGATTCATTTCTGATAACACTACACTAGATCAAGAACAATGTTTGTTAGATCAAAATTTCATCAAAGATGAAAAGAAAAATGTAGC
>JAESTN010000010.1 GCA_016763595.1 Flavobacteriaceae bacterium
AAGTATTCTAGTATACTGCTGAAATCATCTTCTAAGATGGTGACTTTTCCGTAAATTTTGATAACCAACTCTTTAAGAGCAGTCAATTCTTGTGCTGGAAAATCAAATAATTTTGAAGAGATAAAACACTCAGCAACCATTCCAATAGCAATAGCTTCAGCATGTGTTAAGTTTTCTTTGTGTTCAGATTCTAAAAAATACGATTCTACAGCATGACCAATGGTGTGTCCAAAATTTAAAATTTTACGTACATTTTGTTCTTTAGGATCTTCTAAAACAACCTCATTCTTAATCTCTATAGATCTATGAATTAAATCGACAATATTTAAACTTGGGTTTTCTTTGATTGTTTGATACAAACTAACATCATAGGTCAATCCATATTTAATAATTTCCGCAATTCCAGAGCGAATCTCTCTTGGAGTAACAGTCGGTAAATAGGCTGTATCTACAAGCACCATTTCTGGATTGGCAAATAAACCAATCTGGTTTTTTAACACCCCTAAATCCACACCTGTTTTTCCGCCAACAGAAGCATCAACCATACTTAAAAGAGTGGTTGGAATATTTACAAAATCAATTCCACGTTTGTAAGTAGAAGCAACAAAACCACCCAAATCGGTAATCACACCACCACCAAGAGTAATGATTAAACTTTTTCGGTCTGCATTTAGTTCTGTTAAAACATTCCACACACCTGTACAGGTTTCTAGGTTTTTATGAATTTCTCCAGATTCTATTTCTATAATTTCTATTGGGCTTGTTGTAGCAAGCTTAGGAATAAATTTAGAATAGCAATGTTCATGGGTGTTTTCATCAACTAAAATAAAAATTGATGAGTATGATTTTGATGCTACTAATTTATTTAACTCGATGTATCCATTATCTTCAAAATGAACAAAATATGATACTGCCTGAATAGATTTCATTACTTAAAATTTAAGTGTGCAAATTAAGTAGAAAAAATCGAATTATTTGCTGTTTAAAATTATCTTTGTCTTGTAAAATTATAACTGTTTATCAATGAAACTTTTTAACAACACAGAGGTAGCATTTTCTTTAAAGTCAGATTCGCAATTAGAACGTGCCTTTTTTTTATTTAAAATGATTGAAAGTCAACCATTAGTGAGAATAGGTACGGCTGTAACCAACTTTGCATTAAAGGCACGCTTGCCTGTAGAAGGCTTAATTCGTTCAACTGTATTCGACCATTTTTGTGGTGGAGTAACAGAAGAAGATTGTTTGCCAAACATCGATAAAATGTACACAAAGAATGTGCATGCTGTTTTAGATTATTCTGTTGAAGGAAAAGAAACAGAAGAGCAATTTGACCATGCCTTAGAAAAGACCTTAAAAACCATTGATTTTGCACAAGAAAAAGAGGCGATTCCATATGCTGTTTTTAAACCCACTGGATTTGGTCGTTTTGCATTGTATCAAAAAATTACAGAAGGAGAAGAGTTAACGGTCGATGAAAAAACGGAATGGATTAGAGTCGTTGAACGGTATCATACAGTTTGTAAAGAAGCAGTTAAAAAAGACGTTCCATTACTAATAGATGCAGAAGAAAGTTGGATGCAAGAAGCAGCAGACACTTTAATTGAAGAGTTAATGGAATTGTACAATACAGAAAAAGCAATTGTATTTAATACCTTACAAATGTATCGTCACGATAGAATGGACTATTTAAAAGCCTTGCATCAAAAAGCACAACAAAAAGGGTTTTATATTGGTATGAAAGTGGTTCGTGGTGCATATATGGAAAAGGAACGTGCAAGAGCCGAAGAGAAAGGCTATGCTTCTCCAATCTGTGCAGACAAACCAGCAACAGATGTTAATTATGATGCTGCTATTACCTACATGATGGAACATCCAAAAATGGCTATTTTTGCAGGTACACATAATGAAGAAAGTTCGTTTTTATTAATGGAATTGGCAAAGAAACACAATATTGAACCCAACGATTACCGTTTGTGGTTTGGTCAGTTATTTGGAATGAGTGATCATATTAGTTTTAACTTAGCAAATGAAGGCTATAACGTCGCTAAATATGTTCCTTTTGGACCAGTAAGAGATGTGATGCCCTATTTAATTAGAAGAGCAGAAGAAAACACCTCTGTTTCCGGTCAAACAAGCAGAGAGCTAGGCTTGATTAAAACAGAAAGAAAAAGAAGAAAAGTATAAGCATAGTGAGTACAACAGTACAAGAAATAAAAAAGAGTATACAAAAGAATAAAAAACGACTGGCTAAAGAGCTACAAGAAAGCAAAGAGCTGGTCGTTTTATTAAAGAAATCTACCCACAACAAACTTTCTGATGAAGAGAAAGGAAAGGTAAAAGAACAATTGTTAGATATCTGTAAAGGCATTCCTGCTTTTGCCATATTTATGTTGCCAGGAGGGGCACTTTTATTGCCTTTATTAATCAAATTAATTCCTGATATATTGCCCAGTTCATTTAGAGAAGACGATGCTGAAGAGTAAGTAACCTCGGGGCAAGCCCAGAGGAAATGTCAAGGAACAAGCCATTTATATTTCAATGCAAGCATCGGGGGCTTAAACCCACAATGTGGGAATAAAAAGTTTTTTCTTTTTGTATCCGAATAAAAGAATATATTTGTCGCGTAAACTTTAGGAGTAGCTATTGCAGCTTGAGAAACATCCTTAGAACCTGATTTGGTTAATACCAGCGTAGGGAAAAGTCATTGTCAATACTTGTATTGAGCTACTACCAATTGGTTTACACTAATATTTAATAGATATGATCACTGTAAAAGTAAACCAAAAAGAACACTTAATTTCTGAAGATTTAACAGTACAAAAATTCGTTGAAGCCTTAAAAATTCAACCGAATGGTATTGCTATTGCTATCAATTATAACGTAGTTAAAAAAACAGATTGGGATACCAAATGTGTCATAAATAACGATGATATTTTAATTATTAAATCTACTCAAGGAGGGTAAATTTATTTGGACTATAAAGAATAGTTTTTAAGAATTATTCAATAAAACTTCAACTAATAAACTAGGTAATAGCAACCAACACAATGAAATCTAAAGACACAGCACCCAAAAAAGACGGAATCACAAGAAACCCATTTCCGAATTCAAAGAAAATTTATGTAAACGGAAAAATTCACCCACAAATTAAAGTAGCGATGCGTGAAATCTCCTTGAGCGATACTACAGATTCGATGACGAAAAAGAAGACCCCAAACGAACCTGTAACGGTGTACGATACTTCTGGTCCTTATACAGATCCTACTAAAAAAATTGATGTGCATAGTGGTATTGAAAGAATTCGTGAAAGCTGGATATTAGATCGTGGTGATGTAGAGCAATTGGATTCTTTTTCTTCAAAATATTGCAACGAACGTTTAAACGATGCCAGTTTAGATCACATGCGTTTTAAGTTGTTGCAAAAACCTTTACGAGCAAAAAAAGGACAGAATGTAACACAGTTGCATTATGCAAAAAAAGGAATTATCACCCCAGAAATGGAATACATTGCCATTCGTGAAAATCAACGCATAGAGGAGATGACCGAAATTAGAAAGCAACACAAAGGAGAACACTTTGGCGCTTCTATTCCTGATAAAATTACTCCAGAATTTGTGCGTTCAGAAGTGGCAAGAGGGCGTGCAATAATTCCATCAAATATTAACCATCCAGAAGCAGAACCTATGATTTTAGGGCGTAACTTCCTGGTGAAAATCAATGCAAATATTGGAAACTCTGCGGTAACATCCTCTATAGAAGAAGAAGTAGAAAAAGCAGTATGGGCCTGTCGTTGGGGGGCAGATAATATCATGGATTTATCTACAGGAGAAAATATTCACGAAACACGTGAGTGGATTGTACGTAACTCTCCAGTACCAGTTGGTACCGTGCCAATTTACCAAGCATTAGAAAAGGTAAATGGAGTTGCTGAAGACTTAACCTGGGAAATTTTCCGTGATACTTTAATAGAGCAGGCAGAACAAGGAGTCGATTATTTTACCATTCACGCAGGCGTGTTGTTGCGTTATGTGCCAATGACAGCGAAGCGTGTTACAGGAATCGTCTCTCGTGGTGGTTCTATCATGGCAAAATGGTGTTTGGCACATCATAAAGAAAGTTTCTTATACACACATTTCGAAGATATTTGTGAGATTTTAAAATCCTACGATGTAGCATTCTCATTAGGAGATGGCTTGCGTCCCGGTTCTATAGCAGATGCCAATGATGAAGCGCAGTTTGCAGAATTAGAGACTTTAGGAGAGTTGACGCAGATTGCTCGTAAGCACGAAGTACAGTGCTTTATAGAAGGACCAGGTCACGTGCCAATGCACATGATTAAAGAAAATATGGAAAAGCAAATTGAACTTTGTGATGAAGCTCCATTTTATACATTAGGACCTTTAACAACAGATATTGCTCCAGGGTATGATCATATTACTTCAGGAATTGGAGCAGCAATGATTGGCTGGTATGGCTGTGCAATGTTGTGTTACGTCACGCCCAAGGAACATCTGGGGCTTCCCAACAGAGAAGACGTCAAACAGGGGGTGATTACTTATAAAATCGCTGCGCATGCCGCTGATTTGGCCAAAGGACATCCGGGTGCGCAGGCGCGGGACA
>JAESTN010000128.1 GCA_016763595.1 Flavobacteriaceae bacterium
ATTTAGAAAACGTATAAGTTTGTTCTGGACCGTTAAGTAATTCGATCGTTTCAACCTCTAAAACTTTACAGATATCAATAAATTTTGATAGATTTATTTTACTATGGCCATTTTCTAATTTATGATATGAATTTTGACTGATGTTTAACATATCTGCCATATTATCTTGCGTAAGCCCTTTTTTGAATCTAATACTTTTTATTCTTTTTCTAATGTTTTTTAATTCTGTTTCAGTGGTATTCATGGCAATTAGGAGGGGGTTTTCTTTTTCAAAATAAAAGTACACATATTTTTTTTAAAAAGCACTCACTGTTTTCAGGGATGTATATAGCAAAATCGTCTAACGGAAAACCGTGAGTGGTTTTTGCTATAAATTATATTTTTTTGCTATAATTTATAGTTTTTTGCTATTGGTTGGAGGAATTTATGTTTGTAGGTTTGATAGCAGAAGATGTTTAAGCATTCTTTTTTAAAAAGAAAACCCAACAATAAATTGTTGGGAAAGAACAAATTCTCTCGCGAAGAATAGACATAAATGTCTTTATGTTCGCGGCAAAAATAAGCTATAAATATCAATAACCCCCTATGGAAAAAGAATTAAAACAGACGATAGAATTATTTCTGTCTTCGAATAATATTTCATTCAATAAAGAAGAATTACACTTACAGTTATTAACCCACCCATACTTTCCAAGCATCAATGCAATCACTGATTTATTTGATCATTTTAAGATTGAAAATGTTGCGGCAGAATTACCTAAAGAAGTTTCAATAATCTCAGAATTACCCACCACTTTTTTGGCACATATAAAAGAAGATAAAAAGGAGAAAATTGTTTTAGTTGTTAAAAAGAATCATGAATTAAAATTAATGTATGATGCAAAAACCACAAAACACGTTGCTTATGAGGAGTTTGTGAGTTTGTGGACAGGTGTTATTGTTGCTATTGAGAAAAATGAGGATGAAATTAAAAAGAATACAAACAGTCAATCACTATTAAAAACAGGTACAATTGGCGTTTCTATTTTGTTAATTATTGGGACTTTAATTAGCAATCCAATTAGTATTATTGGGTATGGCTATTTATTAATTTCTTTAATAGGTTTGTATATAAGTGTATTGCTTGTTCAAAAAGAATTGGGCTTGCATTCTAAGAGTTTAGACAAGTTTTGTGAGGCATCTGAGAATAATAGTTGTGATGATGTTTTAAATTCTAAAGGAGCATTGATTTTCAACACTTTTAAACTAAGTGATGTTGGGATCGTCTATTTTTTGGGAATTATTTTGACAACTATACTTATTAGCTTTACAGGAATTGACGCAAACTATCTGTTGGTAAATAGTTTAAGTATCCTATCTATATTGTTTATTCCATATTCTATATACTACCAATGGAGAGTCATCAGAAAATGGTGCCCTTTATGTTTGGTGGTTTTAGGAACATTGTTAGCACAAGCAATAATTTCATTTACGCTATTTGATGTAGAATTTGTTGCTAATTCAAATGAGTTATTTCTAACCTTTTTTAGTTTTTTGTTTTTAAGTTTAGTCTGGGCAGAGTTAAAACCTGGGTATAAGAAAGCTCAAGAATTTAATGTGTTGCAATTAGAGCATTATAAATTTAAGAGAAACTCCAGTCTTTTTATTACCGCGCTAAAAGCAACGGATAAAAAAGAGATGACAATAGTAGGTCTAAATGAAATTGTTTTTGGAAATACCAATGCAGCTTTAAAAATTGTTTTAGTAACCAATCCAAAATGTTTCTTCTGTAAAGAAGCACACCAAGTATTTCACGATATATTGAAGAATAGAAAAGAGGATATTCAATTACTAATTCGATTTAATATCAATACTTCAAACCCAGAAACAAACCAAGGTTTAGAAATCACCAACCAATTATTAGAAATATATAAAAATCAAAGTGAACAAGATGCACTCCAAGCATTAGACGAAATATATTCTGATATGGAAGCAGAAGTTTGGCTACAGAAATGGAAATCTACTACCTTCTTAAACCATATTTCTGACCTAGAAAAAGCCAAAGAATGGTGTGTGAATAACGCCGTTAATTTTACGCCAGCCGTATTTATTAATGGATACTTATTCCCTAAAGAATATAACAAAAAAGACATTGCTTTTTTTATTGATGATCTTATAGAAGAAGTCGAATAACATTCTCGCGAAGAATAGACACACTCCTTGAGTGTCTTTAAATGATCAAGGCTATAAATTATTTTAAATTTTTAAAAAATGAAAAAACAAATTTTAAATTTCGGTAAGGCTTTGAATAAAGCAGAACAAAAAGAAATTATTGGAGGTTGGATACCAGATCTTAGTCAAATTTGTGGCTATTATGTCTTTAACTCTATAGAATCACAATGTCTCGGATTGAGCTTAGTATATAAACCACTATGGAACCCTTCAAACAATACTTGTTCTGTATTAGGTGGCGGAACTAATTGTGTAGAAATGTAATTTATTGACAAAGTTAAAGAACATTCTCTAATAAAGAATAGACACACTCCTTGAGTGTCTTTAAACGATCAAGGTTTAATTATTTTATAAATTTTTTAATTATGAAAAAGCAAATTTTAAACTTAGGGAAAGCTTTAAATAAAGCTGAACAAAAAGAAATTAATGGAGGTTATATGCCACGATGTTATGATGGTGAAACTTGTGCCCCAGGTTATTTCTGTTATGTGCCATTAGCACTTTGCATTACAGATGATTATTGTGATGGAGTTGATGAAGGACCTATTGGGCCTGGACCATGTCTTTAATTTATAAACACCTTTTAATAAGGTTTTTGTGAATTTTAATGAGTCATTGAAGAAGAATAAATACAACAATGACTCATTATTTAAATAATTAAATCAAAAAAAAGCTATTGAAAAAGTTCCCTCATTACAAACAAACCGAGGCCAAAGATTGTGGTCCAACCTGTGTAAAAATAATTTCCAAACACTATGGCAAGCTTATCAATACACAGCAATTACGCACCTTAAGTGAAACCACAAGAGAAGGGAGTTCATTACTCGGGTTAAGTGATGCTGTAGAGTCAATTGGTTTTAAGTCTTTAGGAGTAAAACTGACCTATAAAAAATTACTAGAAGCTCACTACCCTGTATTGCACATTGGAATAAGAACCATTATGTAGTAGTCTATAAGATAAAAAAGGGAGTTGTATTTATTTCAGATCCAGCACATGGATTAATTACCTACACCAAAGAAGAATTTGTCTCAAGGTGGATTGGGAACAATGCTACAGAAGAAACAGAAGAAGGCATTATTTTAATGGTAGAGCCGACACCACTTTTTTACCAAACAGAATTTGATAAAG
>JAESTN010000129.1 GCA_016763595.1 Flavobacteriaceae bacterium
ACTTAAATGGCTAAAGTCAAAACCTCTTTTTTTTGTCAAAACTGTGGAGCACAAGCTCCAAAATGGACTGGACAATGTTCTACCTGTTCGGAATGGAATACTATTGTAGAAGAAGTCATTCAGAAAGAAGAAAAAAGAAGTTGGAAACAATCTGCACCTACAAGACTAAAATCCAAACCTTTACGTATTGAAGAAATTCAACTGAACCCAGAAGAAAGAATTAAAACCAATAACAATGAATTAGACACTGTTCTTGGAGGTGGTTTGGTAAAAGGCTCTGTTACTTTATTAGGTGGAGAACCCGGGATTGGAAAATCCACTTTATTGCTCCAAATAGCTTTATCCATCTCTCAAAAGGTGCTGTATGTTTCTGGTGAGGAAAGTCAATCTCAAATTAAAATGAGAGCCGAAAGGATTGATTCTTCCTCTTCAAATTGTTTGATTTTAACCGAAACCAACACACAGCAAATTTTTAAAAATATTGAAGAAGTTCAGCCAGAATTTTTAATAATTGATTCTATTCAAACCTTACATACCAATTCTATCGAGGCATCTCCTGGAAGTATTTCTCAAATTAGAGAAACTACAGCAGAATTGATAAAATTTGCAAAAGAAACTGAAACCCCTGTATTGTTAATCGGTCACATTAATAAAGAAGGGCAAATTGCGGGACCTAAAATTTTAGAACACATGGTAGATGTCGTTTTACAGTTTGAAGGAGATAGAAATCATACGTATAGAATTTTACGAGCTCAAAAAAACAGATTTGGCTCAACATCTGAATTAGGAATTTATGAAATGCTATCTGATGGACTACGAGAAGTCTCGAATCCGTCTGAAATATTGATTTCTAAAAAAGATGCTGATTTAAGCGGAACCGCCATCGCATCAACATTAGAAGGCGTTAGGCCCTTAATGATTGAAATTCAATCTTTGGTAAGCACCGCTGTTTATGGAACCCCTCAACGATCTACCACAGGCTATAATTTAAAAAGATTGCACATGATTTTGGCTGTTTTAGAAAAACGTGCTGGCTTTAAATTAGGTGCCAAAGATGTATTTTTAAATATTACTGGCGGAATACACGTAGATGACCCTGCAATTGACCTAGCGGTTGTAGCAGCCATTTTATCCTCTAATCAAGACGTTGCTATTTCTCCACATGTTTGCTTTGCTGCAGAAGTTGGTTTGGCCGGAGAGATTAGACCTGTTTCTAAAATTGATCAACGTATTTCAGAAGCAGAAAAATTAGGTTACAAAAAATTCGTAGCCTCTAAATACAATAAAATCACTTCAAAAAAGCACAGCATTCAACTGATTCTAGTTGGAAAAGTAGAAGAAGCTTTTGCTACTTTATTTGCATAAAAAAACCGAGCAAGTTTGCTCGGTTTATATATATATCAAGAAAAAATTATTTCTTTCCGTTTTCTCCTTTAATGTACCTCTCTAACGCCATGGTCATAGAAGGTGCTTCTGGTGTTGGTGCAGTAATATCACATTTTAAACCAGCATCTGTTGCTGCTTTCACTGTAGAATTACCAAATACGGCTATTCTAGTATCATTTTGTTTAAACCCAGGGAAGTTATGAAACAAAGAATCAATTCCTGATGGACTAAAAAACACTAAAACATCATAAAAAACATCTTCTAAATCAGACAAATCACTAACAACTGTTTTATATAAAATTGCTTGTTTCCAGTGAATATCTAGCTTATCTAATTCTGTTGGAATTAATGCTTTTAATTTATCTGAAGATGGCAATAAGAATTTCTCATCTTTATGCTTTTTTATCAATTTACAAAGCTCAGGAAACGTTCTTGTTCCTACATAAATTTTACGTTTTCTGTACACAACGTACTTTTGTAAATAATATGCTACAGCTTCTGATTGACAAAAATATTTTAAGCTATCCGGCACTTTAAAACGCATTTCTTCTGCAATTCTAAAGTAATTATCAACAGCATTTCTACTCGTTAATATAATTGCCGTAAAATTATTTAAATCTATTTTTTGAGCTCTAACTTCTTTTACCTCTACACCTTCTACGTGTATAAAAGATCTAAAGTCAATTTTTACTTTTTGTTTTTCAGAAAGATCAAAATATGGCGAAGTTTCTGTTTTTGGTGGTGGCTGTGAGACCAATATTGTTTTCACTTTCATACATCTACTTTTTTACACCATCATCTTATAAATAATTAACAATGGCGCTATTTCAAGGGCGCAAAGATACAAAATAAAATAGAACAACTTATTAAGAATCAAGTTTTTGTTATTTACAAATAACAATAACAGGGACAATAAAAACAACATCACAAAAACAAAAAGTAATACAGATGTACTTAAACTACTGTAACTGGTGATTATTAACACAGGAAAAAGAACTAACGAAATAGTATATAGGTATGCTATTTTTGTTGAAAAGAGATAACTAGTTTCGTTCTGAACTTCAAATAACTTAGCCAAACCAACATCCAGTATTAAAAACAGCACTAAGTAGATAAACACAAAACCTAATACCTTTATAAAAACAGTAAAACTAGCTGTTTCATCCAAAAAAAACGCTGTTATAAATGAAAAGAATGCCGCATAAACTATTGCCGAAAAACAGAGCAATACAATATTAAAAACAGTTAACAACGACTCTCTATCTTCTGTTTTTTTAACAACGAATCCTTTCCTAAAAAAAGCGGTAGAATACCCAAATAACTTTTGCTGATTTATTGTTTTCAAAGCAACAAGCAGCAACAAAGCAAACAGAAAAACAAGTGTTAGCCAGTTATTAGAATAATCGATTCGATCTAGTGCTTGCATTTATTTGTTTTATGAAAAATATAACACAAAATTAGTGATAAAATAGCGTATATTTGTTATACTTATTTTTAGCTCGAAAAAAGCATGTCTAACACACTAGTAATCATCCCTACTTATAACGAAAAAGAAAATATTGAGGCAATTATTCGTGCTGTCTTTAGTCAAAAAAAAGCGTTTCATATTTTAATTGTTGATGACAATTCTCCAGATGGAACCTCTAAAATTGTCACCCGTTTGATTTCAGAATTTACAGGTAATTTATTTTTAGAAAAACGCTTAGAGAAAAACGGGATTGGAACCGCCTATATACATGGTTTTAAATGGGCGATTGGTAATAATTACGAATATATTATAGAAATGGATGCTGATTTTTCTCACGATCCTAAAGACTTGATTAGACTATATAATGCGTGTGAAAATGAAGGTGCAGATCTTTCAATTGGCTCTAGGTATTCTAAAGGTGTTAATGTAGTTAATTGGCCAATGAAACGCGTATTGCTTTCCTATTTTGCTTCAAAGTATGTTCGTTTTATAACAAGAATCCCTGTTCATGATACAACAGCTGGTTTTGTCTGTTACAAAAGAAAAGTACTAGAAACAATTAAGTTAGATGAAATTAAATTTGTTGGTTATGCTTTTCAAATTGAAATGAAATTTAAAGCATGGAAACATCAATTCAAGATAAAAGAGGTTTCAGTAATTTTTACTGACAGAACCTTAGGAGAGTCAAAAATGGATGGCTCAATTGTTTACGAAGCACTCTTTGGAGTTTTAAAATTACGCCTAAAAGGCTTACCAAAATAAAATGAACACAACT
>JAESTN010000130.1 GCA_016763595.1 Flavobacteriaceae bacterium
CGACCAATACGCTAACATCAGAAAACACAACAAACACAACAGAGCCAGCACAAACAGCTACGGTTAAAACTTCTGAAACGACACCAGTTCCAGAAAGTAGTACGCCACCAAAAACAGAAGCTACAGTTATCCCAGTTGCGAATCCTGCTTCACCACCAAAAACGAGCGATACAGCGGTAAAAAAAGAGGTTCCAGGGATTTCTCAAGAAGTTATTTATGAATTGAGTGATGAGGTTAATAATATGCTTTCATTTGCGGTGTATAATGGGTTAACAGTCAATACAGAAGTGAATCCATTAATTCAGAATAGTAATGTAGATGATTTGATAAATGCACACAATTTATTATGTAAAAATGTTGCACCAGCAACACCAAAGTCAATTGTGTATACTAGAAAACTGTACGAAAAAGGAGCTAAAAAATCGATTTTTAATAGGCTTCCATTGTTAAGAAACTTAATGATATTATCATTGTTTTTCTTAATTGCATTTATTGCAACGGGACAGTCAGATACGGTATCTAATGATTCTTTAAAAAATGGTATTATGAATAGTAGCGGTTACACGTTAGTTTTAAACTTATCTTATTTAGCAGCTGTTGCCGGACTTGGTGTTTTATTCTACTTGTTAAAAGAGGTAAGTACCTCTTTAAAGAGAGCAACCTTAGTCCCAGAAGATTCTATTGCATACATGTCTCAAATATTATTGGGGATCATGGCAGGATTAATCATGTCAGAGATTCTAGCTCCTTATATCATTGACCCCAATAGTAATGTAAGCATGTTTAATAAAAGTGTGTTGGCGTTAATTGGTGGATTCTCTTCTGATGCTATTTTTAGTATTTTACAAGGAATGATCAATAAAATAAAGAGCATTTTTATCTCCCCAAATCCACAGTAAAAATTACAAGTATTATTTTACACTTTCTAAAACCCCTTTTAAAAAGGCATTGATATCTATATGGGCTAGACCCATGCGCACTACCACTAAGTCTTGGTCAGGGAAAACAAATACAAACTGTCCTTGATATCCACTGGCATAAAACATGTTTTTTGGAATGTCAGGGAATTGCCCTTCTGCATTTAACCAAAAATGGCCACCATAGGTTCCTTTAGAACCCTTGGTCGGAGTTGTAATATAATGCACCCAATCTTGGGTGAATAATTGAGCGCCATTCCAATTGCCATTGTTTAAATACAATAGCCCAAATTTAGCCCAATCTCGTGGCGTTGCCCACCCATAAGAAGAACCAACATAGTTTCCCGACATATCAGTTTCTATCACCATAGAATTCATGCCTATTTTATCAATAAATTCAGCATACCAATAATCTAAGTAGTCTTGATGTTTATTAAATTTCGACCTAATAACCCCAGATAGTAAATTACTCGTTCCAGAAGAGTAGTTCCAAGTTTCATTGGTTTTGCCAACAAATTGCTTTTTTGCCTGTTGTTTTGCCATGTTCTTTTCTAAAAACAGCATTTTAGTAACGTCAGAGATTTCATTATAATTTTCATCCCATTCTAAACCGCTATTCATATGTAGCAAATCATTGATGGTAATGTTTTTACGAGCGTCGTTTTTCCATTCGGTAATTGGTGCAGTATCCGCAATATTTATTTTTCCTTGATGTTGTAGTACACCAAAAACGGTACTCATAATACTTTTGGTCATAGACCAGCCTAAAATTCGAGAGTTTTTAGTAAAGCCAGTATCGTATTGTTCTGCTATAATTTGATTTTTATGAATCACAACAACGGCTCTTGTTTTGGTGTTGTTTGTAAATAAATTTTCAATGATAGTATTCAATTTAGCATAATCTACAGAATTAAAGAGGGTGTCTTTTTGAGCTGCATTTCCAAAAGGAAAAGGAGTTGTGTTGTCTGGGGTGCTTCTTTTAGGAACGCTAATTTGTAATGATGTATCAAAATTAGCATCAATCAAAACACTTCCCAGGCCTTCTCTATAAAATGCTTTCCTAGTCAATAGCCCAAAAACAGAGGTTGTTGAAGTCTTTGTTGTTTTATCTACGGTATCTGTTCCTAAATTGATTGGAGAAAAATTATTGTCAGTACTATCAGTAAAAGCGATAGGTCTTTCCGCTAAAAACACAGAAGAATTCATGCTTTTTGCAGAATAGCCGGCAATAATATTCAGTTTTGGGTAATTTACAACAACAATTAAAACAACAACGGTAAGTAGTAATAACAGGCTTCTTTTTAGGGTTTTCATAGAAAAAGACAAATTTAGACTCGTAAATATAATAATTTAAGGTTCATTTATGTAAGTTTTCAAATCCATACACTACTTTTGTATTTCAAAGTGTTAGACAATGTTTCCAGTAGATAAAATAAGAGCAGATTTCCCAATTCTTAAAAGAGAAGTAAACGGTAAACCTTTAGTGTATTTTGACAATGCAGCGACATCGCAAACCCCGCAAGTTGTTATTGATGCTATTGTAGACTATTATAGCAATTCGAATGCAAACATTCATAGAGGAGTGCATACATTGAGTCAGGAAGCTACTGATTTATATGAGCAGGCTCGACTTAAAATTCAGAAACACTTTAATGCGAAAGAATCTTATGAAATCATTTTAACTTCGGGAACCACAGATGGTATTAATATGATTGCTTCGGGCTTTTCTGATTTGTTAAATACGGGTGATGAAATAATTGTATCTGCATTAGAGCATCATTCTAATATTGTGCCATGGCAAATGCTATGTGAAAAAACAGGCGCTGTATTAAAAGTGATTCCGATGTTGCAAAACGGAACCTTAAATATTGAGGTGTATGACGCACTTCTTTCTGCCAAGACAAAATTGGTTTTTTGCAATCATGTGTCAAATGCCTTGGGAACCATTAATCCAATTAAAGAGATTATAAAAAAAGCGCACAAAGTAGGTGCAGCTGTTTTAATTGATGGCGCTCAAGCAACTCCACATATAAAACCAGATGTACAAGCCTTGGATGTAGATTTTTATGTAGCTTCTGCTCATAAAATTTGTGGACCAACTGGGGTTGGTGTTTTATACGGTAAATCAGCATGGTTAGAGAAATTGCCTCCGTATCAAGGTGGTGGAGAAATGATAGAAACAGTAACCTTTGAAAAAACAACCTATGCTGGCTTGCCACACAAATTTGAAGCGGGTACTCCAAATATTTGTGGAGGTATTGCATTTGGTGTTGCCTTAGATTATATGAACGCCATTGGTTTTGAGGCAATAGCTGCTTATGAGGATGAACTATTGCAATACGGAACCAAAAAACTACAAGAGATAGAAGGCTTAACCATCTATGGAACTTCAAGTAAAACGGCTGTTATTTCTTTTAATATAGAGGGAATTCACCCCTATGATATTGGTGCTATTTTAGATAAATTAGGCGTTGCAGTTAGAACTGGTCATCATTGTGCGCAACCCATTATGAATTTTTACAATATTCCGGGTACCGTAAGAGCTTCTTTTGCCTTTTACAATACCAAAAATGAGATCGATATTTTAATCGCTTCTGTAAAAAGAGCAGCGATGATGTTGCGTTAAAATTTCATTTCCCTTTTTTTTGTTAAATCGACGTGTTTTCCTATCGGATAAGTAGGCAATTGACGTCTTTTAAAATTTCTTGAATTCTATATTTTCCTTTTTTCTATACTAATTACTGTCTTTAATCACTTGTCTATAGGGTGTTTAGGTATGTTTATCACGGAAAACCGTTAGGGGGTAAATACCCCATTTATGGGTATTGCGTATGTGTTAAAGTTTTCTTAAAATTGTAAACGAATTAAAAAATTAAACAAAACTCTCACATATGTTTAATATTCAACAATTGATTTTTAATTCAAAAACTATTATTAATTAATTCAAAATTTTTACAAAATGAAAAAATTTATTTTACTTTTTGCTTTTGCCTTAATCGGTTTTGTAGCATGTCAAGATTCAACAGAAGAAGTAGTTGATCAACAAACTAAAATCGATATGAGTAACTTTTATGCGTATTCAGAAGAAGGTTCAGATCTATTCGCAAAATCTTCAAATTCAAAGAATTGTCATTCCATGAACGTTTTAAATAAGAAGCTGAATGAGAATCCAGGATTGTTTAAAAAAATGTATGACATTGAGTACAACATAAGAAAAGCGATTGCTGCAAAAAAAGGCAATGGTAATGGAAATGGTGGCGGCGGAAACGGCGGTGGCGGTGGTGGAACCGATCCTGTTTATACTGGTGCTATAACAATTCCAGTAATCATAAATATTTTAGAAAATAACACAGGTGATGTAACACAGGCGCAAATAAATTCTCAAATAGCAATATTAAACGAGGACTTTAATAATAACAATCCAAATACAGGTAATGCACCATCAGAGTTTGCAGGATTGGTTGCAGATGTAAATATTACGTTTACAGTTGCTGCTGTAAATAGAAAAATTTCTACAAAGTCTTCTTGGGGTACTAATGACGCGATGAAAGATGCGAGTCAAGGTGGAATTGATGCTACTGATTCTTCTACCTATTTAAACCTATGGGTTTGTAATATTGGTGGTGGAATCTTAGGATATGCACAATTTCCAGGTGGAGCAGCATCAACTGACGGTGTTGTAATTGGAAACGATTATTTTGGTGAAACTTCTGGAGTTTATGGTGATGGTAGAAC
>JAESTN010000131.1 GCA_016763595.1 Flavobacteriaceae bacterium
AATAATTTTCATTAATATAATTGCGTTATAAACTGGGATAAGTGCTTCCCAAGCTTGTCTACCTGCTTTTATATAGAGTTTCCAAGTCGCTAAAAAATGAACCACTTGGATTGCTAGAAAAAATAAAAACCATTCAGTAAATGTCATAATGTATATTTTTTTGTTTCTTTTGTTAGAAACGTGCTTTCAATAATAATTAATAAGTCTCTTTTAAGGCTGTTTGTTACATTCTTTAACCAATGTTTAACACATCTTTCATTGTAAAAACGCCCTCTTTGTTTCGTATCCATTCAGCAGCAACAACAGCTCCTAAGGCGAACCCTTTTCTGCTGTGGGCAGTATGTGTTATTTCAATTGAATCTACTTCAGATGAATAATCAACGGTGTGCGTCCCTGGAACATCAGGGATTCTTTTAGCGATAATCGGGATGCTCTTTTCAGATATTTCTCCGTCAAGTTTCCAGTCAGATTTAGAACTGTTTTTAATAATGCCATCGGCTAAAGTAATTGCTGTTCCGCTAGGTGCATCTAATTTTTTTGTGTGATGAATTTCTTCCATCGTAATGTTGTAGTCACCTAAGTTATTCATCATCTTGGCAAGCTGATTGTTCAATTCAAAAAAGATGTTTACACCTAAACTAAAGTTAGAAGCGTAGATAAATGCGCCTTTTTTTTCGGTACATAATTGAACAGCTTCGTCATATTTCTCTAACCAACCTGTTGTTCCAGAAATTACAGGAACTTTATTGTTGATGCAATTTGAAATATTACGATATGCTGAAGTAGGAATGCTAAAGTCTATAGCAACATCCGCTAAATTAATATCAATAGAAGCATCAGAATTTGTTTTTATAACAATCTCATGACCTCTTTGTAAAGCAATTTTTTCAATTTCTTTACCCATTCTTCCGTAACCTAATAATGCAATCTTCATTTAAAAAGAGAGTTTGAATTTTAATCCAATTTTCGGAATTTCAAATCTATTAGAATTTGAAATAATGGTTGGAGAAAATGATAAATTATCGTTTGTGTTAAATTGTAGTAAATGCGCATTCACACTTGCTTCTACAATTTGTAATACATAAAAGACAAGCGTAGTTAATAATGATAAATCCCGATTGCTTTTTAATGTTTTCTGAGCACTGATTAAGCCGTTTCTAGAGATTAGTAGTGAGCCATCTACGTTTGTAAACTCATCTTTTAAACCAGCTTCACGTAGTTTGAAAGCAGTTCTATATCTGTTGTATTCTTTATTGTTGTCTAGGTAAAAATAGATGCTTGTGCCCATTGCTCCCCAAACCACAGGTGCTTTCCAGTATTTTTTATTGTATATCTGACCCAAGCCCGGTAAAATAGCAGAATAAAATGCCGCTTTTGAAGGAGATAAAGGATTAAAATAATTACTGTTAATCTTAATAACTCCAGTGGCCTTAATATTGTCTACTTGGGTTGAATCTTTTTGTGCATTGATGCCAAAAGACATAAATACAAGCAAAATAAAAAGTATTTTTTTTAATGAAAACACTATTTCAAAAGGTTTTTAATTCGATTAAAATCTGCTTCAGAAGAGAAAGGAATTGTCATTTTCCCTTTTCCTTTAGCATTGGCTGAAATTGCAACTTTATGACCAAAAAATAGGTTTAAATCCTGAATAGAATCTTTAACAAAATTTGGTGTTTCCTGTTTCTTTTTACGAGACGTATTTCCTTCTTTTAAATTCTGAACCAATTCTTCAGTTTGTCTAACTGAAAGCTTGTCTTTTACAATTTTGGTGTAAATATTTAATTGATTTTCATTTGTGTCTATACTAATTAATGCTCTACCATGTCCCATTGAAATAAAACCATCTCTCATACCGGTTTGAATGATCGGGTCCAGTTTTAATAAGCGTAAGTAATTGGTTACAGTAGATCTTTTTTTACCAACTCTAACACTTAGTTGTTCTTGTGTCAACTGAATTTCATCAATTAAACGTTGGTAAGAAAGCGCAACCTCTATTGGGTCTAGGTTTTTACGTTGTATATTTTCTACCAATGCCATTTCTAGCATTTCTTGATCGTTCGCAATTCTAATATATGCAGGAACAGTTGTATTTCCAATTAACCTAGAAGCTCTATACCTACGTTCTCCAGAAACCAATTGAAATTTATTTCCTTCTAGTTTACGAACTGTAATTGGCTGAATAACCCCTAATTGTTTTATCGAATTCGCTAATTCTGATAAAGCCTCTTCATCAAAATACGTTCTTGGTTGAAAAGGGTTTACATCAATGTTGTTCAATTCTATTTCAACGATACTCCCTACTAATTTATCAGCATTCTTATCGGTTGCAGAATTGATGTCTACAGAAGTTTCTTTTAATAAAGCAGACAATCCTCTACCTAAAGCTTGTTTTTTTGTTGCTTTTGCCATTATGCGTTCTTCTTTATAATTTCGTTTGCCAAACTTAAATAATTCACAGCACCTTTGCTTGTCGCGTCATATGCAATAATGCTTTCGCCATAACTTGGTGCTTCTCCTAAACGTGTATTTCTTCTAATGATTGTATCAAAAACCATGGTGCTAAAATGTTTTCTAACTTCTTCTACAACTTGATTAGATAAGCGTAAACGAGAATCAAACATGGTTAATAACAAACCTTCAATGTCTAAATTTGGATTGTGTATGTTTTGAATGCTCTTGATGGTGTTCAATAGTTTTCCTAATCCTTCTAGTGCAAAGTATTCACATCGAATTGGGATGATTACTGAGTTTGCTGCTACTAAAGAGTTTAAGGTAATTAAGCCTAAAGAGGGAGCGCAATCAATTAATATATAATCATAATCATGCGTAAGAGCTTCTAATGATTTTTGCAACATATATTCTCTTTGCTCTTTATCTACTAGCTCAATTTCAATAGCAACTAAATCAATATGGGCAGGAATAATATCTACATTCGGTGAATTTGTTTTTCGGATGGCATCTTTAGCAGAAACCGTATGTTCTAAAACTTGATATGTCCCAATTTCTACTGCATCAACATCAATACCTAAACCAGAAGAAGCATTTGCTTGAGGATCAGCATCAATCAATAGTACTTTTTTTTCTAAAACTCCTAATGATGCAGCTAAATTAACTGTTGTTGTAGTTTTGCCAACACCGCCTTTTTGATTTGCAATTGCTATGATTTTACCCATTAAATATATCTGATTTATAAAAAGTAAAAATACGATTATTTGTGGTTATTTAAAATCAAAGATGTTAACAAAATAATAAAAATACAACTACCTTGTTATTAGTTGGTTACGTTTGTTTTGTTGCCGATAATAAACAATTTAAAAAATAAAAAAACCGTTGAGTTATCAACGGTTTTAAATCTTTTTTTTTATGCTTTATTGGGAATGTTTTTTAGGATTTCTAAAAGAAAACTCCAGAATTTTTGAGTAGAAGAGATGCTTGCTCTTTCGTCAGGAGAATGCGCTCCTAAAATTGTTGGACCAAAAGAAACCATATCCATTTCCGGATAATTTTGTCCTAAGATCCCACACTCTAAACCTGCATGGCAGGCTGCGATTTTTGCTTTTTCTCCGTGTAATTTTTCGTATAATTTATCCAGTACACTTAATACTTCTGAATCTGTGTTTGGTAGCCAGCCTGGATAATCTCCAGAATATTCAACATCAAATCCAGACAATTCAAAAGCAGCACAAAGTGAATTTGCCAAGTCTGTTTTGTTACTTTCTGATGAAGAACGTGTTAAACAATTCACTAAAATATGTCCGTCTTTAACAATGATTTTAGCAATGTTATTAGATGTTTCTACCAGTCCATCAATATCTGGGCTCATTCTATAAACTCCATTTAAAGCGGCATGAATAGATTTTATAAACCCCTCTTGCGCTCCATATTCCATAATTGTATTTGGAGTTTCAGTATCAGAAATTGTAATGGATAAATTTGGTTCTAAGCTTTTGTATTCTGCTTTAATATCATTAATCAATTCATTCATTTCAAAAAAGAAAGGCGCTTTAGAAATTGTATCAATAACTACAGTTGCTTTACTTTCTCTTGGAATAGCATTACGCAAGCTACCTCCAATTATTTCATGAATTCTTAAATCGAAATTTTCCATTCCATCATACAAAACTCTATTCATAAGCTTGTTGGCATTCCCCAATCCTTTATGAATATCCATTCCAGAATGTCCTCCGTTTAATCCGTTTATGGTAATTGTTAACCCAGTAACATTGTCTGAAGTTTTTTCTTGAGTATATTCTCTTTTTGCAGTGACGTCTATACCGCCAGCACAACCCATTCCAATTTCATCATCTTCTTCTGTATCTAAATTCAATAAGATTTCGCCGTCTAAATAACCAGCTTCTAGTCCCATTGCACCTGTCATTCCAGTTTCTTCATCAATTGTAAATAAAGCTTCGATTGCTGGGTGCTGAATTGTTGAAGATTCTAAAACACTCATAATAGCGGCAACACCTAAGCCGTTGTCTGCACCCAAAGTAGTCCCTCTGGCAGTAACCCAATCTCCATCAACATACATTTCAATTCCCTGGGTGTCAAAATCAAAATTAGTGTCAGAATTTTTTTGATGAACCATGTCTAAATGACTTTGCATTACCACGGTTTTTCTATTTGCCATTCCGGTAGTTGCAGGTTTTTTAATAATTACATTACCAACCTTATCTACTACGGTTTCTAGGTTTAGTTTTTTACCAAAAGCGACCATAAAGGCAATCACTCTTTCTTCTTTTTTTGAAGGACGAGGAACCGCGTTTAAATCTGCAAAGTTATTCCAAACATTTCTAGGTTCTTGGTTTCTTATTTCTGAATTCATTCTAATCTATTTAGGCTTAATTTAGTGCTCAAATATACAATTATTTGTAGGTATTTAGTTTATTTCAATAACTACATCAGTAATGTTTTTTCGTACTTTTTTTAAGTCTTTCATATAGTCGTCTTCTGCCCTAAAACCAACGGGTAATACCAACGCAGATTTTAAGTTGTATTTTTTCAGTTCAAGAATTTCATCATATTTTTCTGGATTAAATCCTTCCATTGGGCAAGAGTCAATTTTTTCTATTGCTGCAACGGTTAGTAAATTACCAAGCGCAATATATGCTTGATTTTTCATCCAAAGAGCGAGTTGGTTTTCTGATTTATTAGAAATATCTGTTTTTAGGTAGTCTTTAAACGGATTCAAAATTTCATCAGGGGTGTTTCTTGTGTATTTTACTAGCTCAAAATATTTTTCAATATCTTCTTCATTGATGTTGTCTTGGGTGCAAATTACAAGTACATGAGATGCTTGTGCCACTTGTTGCTGGTTCCAAGAATGCGCTACTAATTGTTGTTGGATCTTTTTGTTTTTAAGAACTACCATTTTTACGGGTTGCAAACCATAAGATGTTGCCGTTAAATTAAAAGCTGTTTTTAATGTATGTATTTGTTCTTTGGTTAGTATTTTTTTGCCGTCAAACTTTTTTGCTGCATAACGCCACTCTAAACTTTCTATAATATTCATTTAGTATTCTTTTAGGTTGCAAAAATACTATAATTTGACGCTTTCATACTTTATGTTTGATTGTAAATGGTAATATATCCATAGATTTTTTCTTTGGTAATTATATTTTTTATAAATTGAATAGCGAAAAAGAAACGTATTGCTATGAAACTTCCATTTTGAGTAGTCGATATTTAAGAATATGATTATATGGAAGCTACATGTGACCAATTAAACTACTAATATAGAGACACATGAAAGAAGATTTTCTTCATTATATATGGAAGCATCAAATGTTTTCAAATAGAGACTTAGTTACAACTGGTTTGAAAAAAATAATTGTACAATCTGTTGGGGTTCATAACCATAATTCTGGACCTGATTTTTTCAATGCAAAAATTGAAATAGATAATTTAGTTTGGGCAGGAAATGTTGAGATTCATGTGAAGTCGTCAGATTGGTATTTACATAAACATGAAAGGGATGTGAATTATGATACTGTTGTATTACATGTTGTTTGGAATGATGATGTAGAAATATTTGATAAGAACAATCATCCGTTACCAACAATAGAAATAGCTAGTTTTATTTCAAAAGATTTATTGGAGAACTACTACCGTTTATTTTCTAAAAAGTTGTGTTGGATCCCTTGTGAAAAATTAATTGATTCTGTAGATTCTTTTGTGGTAGATAATTGGAAAGTGCGACTGTATTTTGATAGGTTAGAGGCTAAATCCAAATTAATAGACACCTTGCTTTTAAGGTCTAATAATAATTATGAATCGGTGCTTTTTACATTATTAATGAAGAACTTTGGCTTGAAATTAAATGGAGATTCATTCTTGAATCTCGCGAATTCGATTGATTTTTCAATCATAAGAAAAGAACAAAACGATGTTTTAAAATTGAATGCATTGTTGTTTGGGCAGGCAGGGTTTTTGATGGATGATGTACAAGAAGGGTATCATCAAGAACTAAAAAAGGAGTATGCGTATTTGCAGCATAAATTTTGTTTGCTTCCTATTGCCAATGGGCAATTTCAGTTTTTTAAAATACGACCAAGTAATTTTCCAACAATTAGAATAGCTCAAATAGCGGCTGTGTATCATCAGAATCAAGGTTTGTTTTCAAAATTGATGAATTTCACAAGGTTAGAGGAGTTCTACGGGGTGTTTAATGTGTCCATAAATGAATTTTGGCAAACGCATTATACGTTTCATAAAACCTCGCCAAAAAAAGTAAAAAGAATTACAAAGCGTTTTGTGGATTTGCTACTAATTAACACAATTATTCCGTTAAAGTTTAATTATTTAAAAAGTTTGAATGCAAATATTGATGAAGAGTTTTTAAATTTCTTGAAATATATAAAAGCAGAAAAAAACGCGATTGTATCTAAATTTTCAGAATTGAAAATTAAAGCTAATAATGCATTTGATTCTCAAGCGTTATTAGAACTTAAAAACAACTATTGCGCAAAAAAACGTTGTTTACATTGCGCAATAGGTAATAGTTTATTGAAGAGAGCTTAATACAAGCTTTTAAATTTTGTTGGCTCTGCTTCGTTCATAATTTGATAAGCAGCTTCAAAAACATCTTCTACTGATGGTTTAGAGAAGTAATCTCCGTCAGTTCCATAAGCCGGTCTGTGCGGTTTTGCTGTTAATGTGTATGGTTTGCTATCGAGATGTTGATATCCATTTTGGTTTTCTAAGATCTCTTGCAATAAATAAGCAGAAGCTCCACCAGGAACATCTTCGTCTACAATTAATAAGCGATTTGTTTTGGCTAGGCTTTTTACGGTATCATGATTTAAATCAAAGGGCAGTAAACTTTGCGCATCAATAATTTCTATATTGATTCCTACTTGCAATAAATCTTTTGCGGCTTCTTCTATTATTCTTAAGGTAGACCCATAAGAAACAACCGTAATATCTGTACCTTCTTTAATTGTTTCGACTTCACCAATTATAGTTTTAAATTCTCCTAAATTGGTTGGTAATTCTTCTTTTAAACGGTATCCATTTAAACATTCTATAACCAATGCTGGATCATCACCTTCTAAAAGTGTGTTGTAGAACCCGGCAGCTTTTGTCATGTTTCTTGGAACCAGTACGTGAATTCCCCTTAGGTTATTTATGATGCCTCCCATTGGAGATCCAGAATGCCAAATTCCTTCTAATCTATGTCCACGAGTTCTAATAATTAATGGCGCTTTTTGCTTGCCTACAGTTCTGTACCTTAAGGTTGCTAAGTCATCACTCATTATTTGTAAAGCATACAATAAGTAATCTAAATATTGAATTTCTGCAATCGGTCTTAAACCTCTCATTGCCATTCCAATTCCTTGCCCTATAATTGTAGCTTCTCTAATTCCTGTGTCAGAAACTCTTGTTTCTCCAAATTTTTCTTGCAATCCTTCTAGGCCTTGATTTACATCACCAATAAAACCGGCATCTTCTCCAAAGATTAGAACTTCAGGGTATTTTTTAAGCAGTGCATCAAAATTATCTCTCATAATAACTCTGGCATCTACTAAGTTCTTTTCAGAGCTGTAAGTAGGGGCTAAAGGACTAATATTAGTTGGAGCTAATTCTGTTTCGCTGGTTAAATGCGTTGAGAAAAGGTTATAGCCATTATCAATTTGTTGTTTGATGAATTTTTGTAGTATTATTTTTTCTGCAAAATTTTCATCTTTTACATAGCGTAACGCTTTTCTACATGCAATTAAAATGTCTTTTCTGATTGGTTCAGAAATAGCTTCTAAATCGTTTTTTAGTTTTGTAATAAAAGAGCTATTACTACTCTTTTTCGCTAAATTTGCTAAGTGTGTAACAGCAGGTGTTACTTCTGTTTTTATCTCGTTTAAATAAGAACTCCAGGCGTTTCTTTTGGCTGTGCTAACGTGTTTTTTAGATTCTTTTTCGATGGCAATTAATTCTGCTTCAGAATCTACAAACTTTAGCGTTTCTCCAGTTTCATCTTCTAATTCAAAATCTAAAATCCAAGACCTCATTTTAGCAAGACAATCAAAATCTTTTTCCCATTGTAAGCGCTCCGCATTTTTGTAGCGTTCATGAGAACCAGAAGTTGAGTGTCCTTGCGGTTGTGTTAATTCTTTAACGTGAATTAAAACAGGAACGTGTTCTTCTCTGGCTATTTTTGATGCTCTATTGTAGACATCTGTTAGTTGAACATAATCCCAACCATTAACAACAATAATTTCGTAACCGTTATTTTTTTCATCTCTCTGAAATCCTTTTAAGATTTCAGAAATGCTTTCTTTAGTCGTTTGGTATTTTGCGTGTACAGAGATTCCGTACTCATCATCCCAAACATTCATTACCATTGGTACCTGTAATACTCCTGCAGCATTAATTGTTTCAAAAAACAATCCTTCACTTGTACTTGCGTTTCCAATTGTTCCCCAAGCAACTTCATTTCCTTTAATAGAGAAATTGGTGTTATTTTCAAGTTCTTTAACAGACCTGTATACTTTTGAAGCTTGTGCCAATCCTAATAATCTAGGCATCTGTCCTGCAGTAGGAGAGATGTCTGCACTAGAATTGTATTGTTTCGTTAAGTTTTTCCAGTCTCCGTTTTCATCTAAACTATGCGTTGCAAAATGACCTCCCATTTGACGACCTGCAGACATTGGTTCGGCTTCTAAACTAGGATGGGCATATAAACCTGCAAAAAACTGTTGCGCAGTTAATTCTCCAATGGCCATCATAAAAGTTTGATCCCTATAGTAACCAGATCTAAAGTCT
>JAESTN010000132.1 GCA_016763595.1 Flavobacteriaceae bacterium
TAGAAGAAGTAAAATTTAGCAAAAGAGAAAGACAGCAAGTATTAAGTATAATAATTCGTTATTTTGAATTACATTTGGACGGATTTAGGAACCCTAAATCACTAGGGGTTTTAGAAACAGTATTTAGTTAATGAAGAGAGTATTAGCGCTATTTATAGCTGTATATAGTATAACCGGTTTTGGGCAAATAATTACCGTTATAGATGATGAAAAAGGGTTTCCTGTAAAAGGAGCTGCAATCTATAATAAAAACTTAAGTATTTCTATTATCACAAATGATGATGGAAAAGCAGATATTTCGGCCTTTTCAAGTACCGATATTATCATTATTTCTCACGTTTCTTATACAAACTACAGTACTTCTAAAGATGATTTAAAAAACAACAGATATAGAATTTCTTTACTCAAAAAAACGGCTCATTTAGATGAGGTTGTATTATCTGTTTTTAGGAATAAAGAAAATTCTAGACGGATTGCGCAGCAAACAGTAGCGTTAACAAGAGAAGATATTTTTAAGGAATCTCCACAAACGACAGCAGATTTATTAGCATCTGTACCTGGAATTAAAGTTCAGAAATCTCAGTTTGGAGGAGGAAGTCCGGTCTTAAGAGGAATGGAATCTAATAGAGTTTTATTAGTTGTAGATGGTGTTCGAATGAACAATGCAATTTATAGAAAAGGTCATTTACAAAATTCAATTACAATTTCACCAACACAGTTAGAAAGAACAGAAATTGTATTTGGTCCTTCTTCTGTAATTTATGGTTCTGACGCTTTAGGTGGTGTGATTCATTATTATACAAAAACGCCAAAAACAGCAGAGCAAGAAACTATAAAAAGTGGTTTCTTCTCAAGAGTTGGAACCGTTAATCAAGAAGTAACGACAAATGTTTCTGCTGAATTACGTTTTAAGAAATGGGCATCTTATACCAGTGTTTCTTATAGTTCTTTTGGAGATTTACAAATGGGAAAAAAACGTTCTCATGGATTTTCAGATTGGGGGCTAGTTTCTAATTATTCTGAAAATAGAGGTGCTAATTATGTTGCAAATCAAACTGTAAATTCTGATCCAACAATTCAGAGAAATACAGGATATAATCAAACAGATGTACTACAGAAGTTTTACATACCGCTTTCTGAAAAAACGGATATAAATATAAATTTACAATATTCAACATCTTCAAACATTCCGCGATTTGACAAATTATCAGAATTGAAATCAGGGGTGTTAAAATTTGCAGAATGGTATTATGGCCCTCAACAACGGTTTTTAGCGGCTACACAATTATCAATTAGCCCTCAAAAAAAATGGTTACAAAAAGGGTCCTTTACAGTTGCTTATCAAAACATTAAAGAATCAAGAGTTCAAAGAAAATTTGGTAGTTTGGAAAGGTTATATCGAAATGAAGAAGTAGATGTTTTTAGTATTAATGGTGATTTCACAGTACCATTAACAAGTGACAAAAACAGAAATTTATCGTATGGTTTTGAAGTTACTTATAACGATGTTTCTTCTATACCAGAAGGAAAAATCATCTCAATTTCTAACAATAAAGTTGTCGGTTTTGATGGTGAATTTAATGTGCAGTCTCGTTTTCCTGACGGAGGAAGTAGTTATATGAGCACTGCGATTTATACAGATTACAGACAAGATTTAAATGCTAAGTCTACTTTAAATACAGGAATTAGGTTGACAAATACAAATTTGAAAGCTTTATGGCTAGATCAGTCTTTTATTACTTTACAACAAGATCAAATTGATTTAAAAAACTCAGCAGTAACTCTTACATTGGGGTATGTATATAAGCCAACTATCAATTGGAAAATAAATAGTGTTATATCTTCAGGGTTTAGATCCCCAAATTTAGATGATGTAGGTAAGGTTAGAGAGAAAAATGGTAAAGTAACATTGCCAAATATAGATTTAAAACCAGAATATGCCTATAGCGGAGAAATTGGCGTTCAAAAGTTTTTTAACGACAGAACCTTTAGTCTAGGTTTTAATATGTATTACACGCTGTTGCTTGATTATATTACTAGAGAAGCAGATGGAACCACTATTATTTATGATGGTGAGTTAGGAGATGTAGTGAAAAATATAAATAAAACGAAAGCGTATATAAAAGGATTTACCGCAAATTATTTTGGTAGATTAAATCAAAATTGGAAAACATCTGGTTTTATAACCTATACCAAAGGAAATACAATTGATACAGAAGAACCAATGTCGTCAATTCCGCCATTATTTGGAAAGTTTGAGGTAAGTTATCGTAAAAACAAAATAGAGCTAACAGCAAGCTATAGATTCAACGCTAAGAAAGACATTACAAGTTATAATATTTCTGAGGGAATAGATAACCACATTCAAACTCCAATTGTAGATCCGAATGCAATCGATGATGTTGATAAATATTATGGAACACCAAGTTGGACTACTTTTGGCTTAAATGGTAGATATAGCGTGAATGAAAACTTTACCGTACAAGGTAGTGTTACAAATCTTTTTGATGCGCATTATAAAGAGTTTGCCTCTGGGATTTCTGCTCCTGGGAGAAATTTTTCAGTAGCAATTCAAGCTAATTTCTAAACTTTTTTTCTGTTACCTTCTTCGTCAAAATTTTGAGAAATACACTGTTCTGTTTTTAAAATTGTTGCTCCTAAAGTAAAAAGTAGAATTACCATTGGTTGCCATGTAACTTTACCAGAACCAATAGTTTCTAAAAGCATAGCTGCTAAAAAACCACCGAATGAATATCTAATAAATGACTTATTAAATTGCTTGTTAGCAAATGCCCAAATGTTCTCATTTAACATAGATTTTTTAGTTCTGTAACCGTATAGTTTATTTATTTTTTTGGGAGGGAAAAGATAAAAAACAATGCTAAAGAAAAACAATAGCCCATTAATTGATAATACGTAAATATATGGATTCATAAAGTTATTTTTTTATTGGTCTCATTAACCCTTCCTGTGCCACAGAAGCAATTAGTTCACCTGTTCTTGAATAGATATTTCCTCTTGCAAAACCTCTGGCACCAAAGGCATTGGGAGATTCTGTTTTGTAAAGCATCCAGTCGTCTAAATCAAATTCTCTAAAAAACCACATAGAGTGATCTAAACTAGCCATTTGTGTATTGCCAAAATTGGCTGTACTGGCATTTGGGTATAGCGTAGAATTTAAAATATTATAGTCAGAAATATAAGTTAGAATTTGTTGTTTCAATGCTAAACTAAATCCAGTAGTATTCCCTTTTACTTTAAACCAAACATCAGAAAAAGGAGGTAAATCTTTTTGATCTAAAGGATTTACAATAAACGTTGGCTTAAACTCTATTGGTCTTTCAATCTCTAAAAAATATTTCATTTTTTTAGGAAGGAAGTCCCCAAATTGTACAAGTATATCGTCCCAACTTAACAATTCTTCAGGTTGTTTAATTGTACTTTCAAATTTTATTTGATGCTCATGTCCTTTTTCTTCTTTGTGAAAAGACGCAGCTAAAATAAAGATGGTTTTTTCTCCTTGTTTTGCAGATACCCTTCGTGTAGAAAAACTTCCTCCATCTCTCATAATCGTTACCAAGTACCTAATGGGTAAATCTAAATTACCTGCTTCTAAAAAGTAAGCATGTAAAGAATGTAACACCCTATTATTAGCAATGCTTTTATCAGCTGCACTTAAGGCTTGTGCTAAAACTTGACCACCAAAAACATTTGGACTACCAATGGTTTTACTAATTCCAATAAATTCGTTTTCAGTTTTTTGTTCTAGGTTAAGAACTTTAATTAAACCCTCAATAGATTTCATGTAACAAGAAAATTTTCAACAAAGATAAACAGATTTAGTTGGTAAAACTTTTAGTTTTAAAAGGTTTTTTCTGTACAAATGGTTTTGGCTCAATATAACTTAAAAATGGTTTGATAAACTTATTTGTAATCGACTTTTTATGTCTTATATAACACGTTAATTCTTGTGGTATTGCACCAATAGAACTTTTAATTTCGCTAGCCGTTCTCCCAAAATTAATAACTTTTAATTTTTTGTCAATTGCAATTTCTACATAGTCATATAACATTCTCTGGTAAATTGCGAACTCTCTATTTAACTCATAATCTATACCAACAAAATGAGCATCTAAAGAATCTGTATTCATAATTCCAGACATGAAACCAACAATTTTATCTTGATACCAATAGGTTTTTAAAATGTATGCATCTCCGAAGTTGTTTTTTAGAGACATGTAGGTTTCTAGGTTAAAATCACCCAAGTTAAAATCTGCTTTTTCTGATACCTTTTTATACAATTTGGTAATTTCTGGTAGAATAGTTTTAATGTTTTCTATAGACGTTTCTTTAACAATTAAATTAGAACTTAGCTTTAAGGCACGTTTTGCTTTTACTCTAAATTTTGTTTTCATCGCGTCTAAATAATCTTGAAAAGTATTCCAATCTTCATCTAATTGCAAAACCATATTGGGCTCTACATTAAAAGAATAATAATTTAGATCGTGCAGTTCATCAGTAATAGTAAGAGATTCTTTTATGAAATCTTTAATTAGATAGATAGAAATATCTTTTGTAAGAGACTTACTAGAGTTTGTTAAATGAGAAATTGCTTTCGCTAAATCTTTAATTATTTTTTGCTTGTTTTGATTTTCTGAAATAAATATTCCGTGTTCTCCACTCACAAAAATATTACCACAAACCAATAATTTAATTGGTTTTAGCTTTGGAAAGATGCCAATACTTCTTCCAAAGCATTTTAATTTATCAAACTTTTTGGTTAAAGAATTTTCTATTCCATCTAATTGAAAATCTACTATTTGAATACTTGCAAATGCGATAGCTTTTTTTTCTTTATCTAATAAAACAATGTAATTAAAGGTAATTTGAAGATTGTTTTTTTCTAAGGAAATCAAATATTTTGGATTAAAATATACATTGGATGCACATTGTAACTCCTCCCAAATAGCTTTAGGAATATCATTTACAGAAGAAAAGTAAAGGTTGGTATTTGTGTTTTTACAAAGGTTCAATTGGTTAAAAAATTTGTGTGTTTTGAAAAATACAAAAAAAGAAATGTAACCAAGAATTCAACCCGAACAATTTTTTGAAATATTGGTTATTTACAAAGGATAAAACGTACTTTTAAATTCTAAAAATTAAGAATGTTATCAGATTTTAATTTCAATTACAAGCATCTTTTTGAAGAAGAATTGCTAACCGAAATTCTATCAATAGGTGAATATAGAAAAGTGAATGAAGGAGTAGAATTAATTGATATTGGCAACGAAATTAAATTTATGCCTCTGGTAATTAACGGTGCAATTAAAATTTTGCGAGAAGATGAAAAAGGAGATGAATTGGCATTGTACTTTATTGAACAAGGAGATACATGCGCAATGACAATTACCTGTTGTTTGGGGAGTGCAAGAAGCAACATTAGAGCAATTGCAGAAAGAGATACAGAATTGTTAATGATTCCTGTTCAAAAAATTGAAGATTGGATGGACAAATACAAAAGCTGGCAACGCTTTATTCTACAAAGTTATCATGAGCGAATGCAAGAATTATTAGAGGCTATAGACACGATTGCTTTTTTAAATATGGATGAGCGATTACAGAAGTATTTAAAAGACAAAGCGATTGTCAATAAAAACGAACTGATCCAAGTTACTCATAAAGAAATAGCGAGTGATTTACATACTTCAAGGGTTGTTGTTTCTCGATTATTAAAAGCCTTAGAGAAAAAAGGAATGATTAAACTACATAGAAATCAGGTTCATTTATTAGAAATATAAAAAGAGCTAACTTGATAAATGTCATGTTTTACCTTCTAGATAGATTCTAATTTTTCTTTACTATAGAAAGATCCGTTTGGACTTAATTTCCCTTTAGTTTCTTGGACCAACGGAACCATTATGATTGGTGTATTTGTGTTGGTTTGTATCGGTTTGATTGTTGCGCTATTAGGACTCATCTTTAGTGGATCAAAAAAAATCAAATAAAGCAAGGTGCTTATTTTTATTTATTCTAAATAAATGCTTATTTTTGCACCTTAATTTAGGATATGATCATTTTTTATACTGAAAAAACAAAAGTAAAACCATTGGTTACTACATCA
>JAESTN010000133.1 GCA_016763595.1 Flavobacteriaceae bacterium
AAGTAATTTCTACAAGAGGGTATCAAGATCGTTTAGATACGATTGGTAATGTTCGTAAAACAAATGTGACTGTTTGTTCTGGAGGTATTATTGGAATGGGAGAAAATATTGAAGATAGAGCAGGAATGTTAGTGGCTTTATCAACTTTAGATCCACAACCAGAATCTACACCTATTAATGCATTGGTTGCTGTTGAAGGGACGCCTTTAGAAGATGAAAAACCAGTAGAGATTTGGGACATGATTCGTATGGTGGCTACCACTAGAATAGTATTGCCAGAAACGCAAGTACGTTTATCTGCAGGGAGAACTCAAATGAGTAGAGAAGGACAAGCAATGTGTTTCTTTACAGGAGCAAATTCTATTTTTGCTGGAGATAAATTATTGACAACACCAAACCCAGATGTGAATGAAGACATGAAAATGTTTGAGTTATTGGGAATGAAACCACAAAAGCCATTTACCAAAAAAGTACAACCGCAAACCGTTGAAGCAAAAGATTCTGAATTTGAATCTTTAGGAGAAAAACCAAAATGGACACGTCCAGAGCACAAAATTGAACGTAATGAAGTTGCCAAACAAAAAGGAAAAGAATTGAAAGTTTAAATACTCAATTTATAAATAAAAAATAAAAAAGGCTTTTCGATAATTCGAAAAGCTTTTTTGCTGTAATACAGGTATTTACACCTGCATGCGTGTCTTTTTTTTGATTACTTTTGTGGACGCATCCATATGCCCTTGATAATGAAAGCTTGTCCCAATTGCACATCTGTTTCTAGACATAGGTTAAAACGAAGGGGATTGATTAAGTTCATTCCTGGTTTTAGAGCCTATGACTGTGACAAATGCAGCCAAGCTTATATCTGGAACTCATTTTTTAATAGGTCCTTTAAAACAACAAAACAATAAAAAAAGGCGCTAGAATTTCTAGCGCCTTTTTTTATTGTTTTGTTACGACTATTTAAAGAGTCGGAAAATATCATTCCCATTTGCAAAGAGCAGTAATGCAATTAGCAATATGAACCCGACAATTTGTGCATATTCTAAAAATTTATCTCCAGGTTTTTTACCCGTAATCATTTCCCACAATGTAAAGACTACATGTCCACCATCTAAAGCAGGAATTGGTAATAAGTTCATGAATCCTAACATGATAGATAAGAAGGCTGTGATGTTCCAGAAGGTTTCTGAACTCCATTCGGAAGGGAAAATACTTCCAATAGAAATGAACCCTCCTAAGCCTTTATAAGCTCCAGTACTAGGGTTGAAAATCTTTTTTAACTGCTTTACATATCCTGTTAAGGTGCTCCAAGATTTTTTTAAACCAGCAGGTATTGCTTCAGAAAAAGTGTATTGGTTATTTTCTAATTGGTAATACCCTAACTTTTCTAGATCAATCATAGTAAGTTGGGCAATCTGTATTCCTAATTTTCCTTCATCAGTAACTGTAGCTGGAATCTCTTTAGTTTCTTCACCTCTCTTTAGAGTTAGTGAAATTTCCTGACCTTTAAATTTATTTAATTCAACTTGAGCTTCATCAAAATAGGTAATTGCCTTTCCGTTTATTCCAACAATAATATCTTTTTTTTGTAAACCCAACGTTTTGTTTGGAGAGGTATCTGGGATACCACCAACAATAAAAGGATATCTAGGTAAAATAAAAGCACCTTCATTTTTTCCTCTTTCAATTAATTTTGAAATAAAATCTATCGGAATTTCTTTATTAAGAACCTCGCCATTTCTTTCAATTGTATAGTTGTTTCCATTGATAAACTCTATAGGTAAGTTGTTGAATTTGCGAATTTCATTTCCGTCAATAGTTAAGATTTTATCTCCTGTTTGCAAACCTAAATCAATAGCCAATGAGTCTTGTATCCAAACTCCACCATGTGTATTTACGTTCTTATTAGGTAAAAAGTTTTCACCATACGAATACATTAACATAATGTAAATGAAAATACCCAATACAAAGTTTACAATAACTCCACCCAGCATAATAATTAGTCGTTGCCAAGCTGGCTTAGATCTAAATTCCCAAGGTTGTGGAGGTAAAGCCATTTGCTCAGTATCCATGCTTTCGTCTATCATTCCAGATATTTTCACGTATCCACCTAGAGGGATCCATCCAATACCATACACAGTATCACCAATTTTCTTTTTAACTAATGAGAATTTATAATCGAAAAATAAGTAGAATTTCTCTACTCTTATTTTGAATAATTTTGCAGGGATAAAGTGACCCAATTCATGTAAAACAATCAATAATGATAAGCTTAAAATAAACTGAGATGCTTTTATTAATATTTCCATTTACTATTTTATCTTTTTTAATCGGACAAATGTACCATTTTATTCATAGTTGTAAAACTAAGAAAACAGATCTAATAGATTTTTTAACAAAGATTTATTCCTATTTATTGATTATCCCTTTATTTTAACCCTTTTATGCATTAATTTTGTAGTCTTCAATCTTATAAAATGGACATTAAATCATTAAAGAAGTCTTTACCAGCAATCATTATATTCATTATTTTTTCTGCAATTTCGCTCGTTGTTTTCTATCAGTTACTTTCTGTAGAAAAACGATTGCCAATTTATAGTCCTTCAGATGTAAATCCAAAATTGGTAGATGCCTCTGTAAAACATATTCAATTGAATCATAAAATAGCTGATTTTACCCTTATCAACCAAAATGGTGAAACCATTACCAATAAAACCTACGAAGGGAAAATTTATATAGCAGATTTCTTTTTTACCAGTTGCACAACTATTTGTATTGCGATGGCCTATAATATGAGCGAATTACAAGCGTATTATAAAGACGATACGGAGATTATGTTCTTATCACATTCGGTGACTCCGGCTATGGATAGTGTACCTGTTTTAAGATCCTACGCAAACAGTAAAGGAGTCATTGACGGGAAATGGAATATCACCACAGGAGCTAAAAAGCATATTTATGAATTGGCCCGAAAAAGTTATTTTGCGGTGTTGGATAATGGAAATGGTGATGAAAATGACTTTATACATACAGAGCAATTTGTATTGGTAGATAAAGACAGAAGAATCCGTGGATACTACGATGGAACCGACAAAGAAGACATGAAAAAAATCATGACTGATATTGTTTTGTTAAAAGAAGAATATAGTAGAAAATAACTTCTTTAGAATCAT
>JAESTN010000134.1 GCA_016763595.1 Flavobacteriaceae bacterium
AGACCCGATTTATTAGCCAACGATTTAAAAGAGGATTATGGTATAGAGCTTAAAGATTTATTGAATGTACGTACTTTTTTAGATCATAATCGTATTTGGGAAGCTCCTAAAAAAGAAACAAATAACATAAGTCAATCTTCTGGAGCATATACCTATCAAGGTACGCGTATTCATAATAATTTGGTTGAAGATTCCCTCTTTGAGCATTTACAAAAATGGAAACCTTATGTGGAACGTTTTGGACTATTAATGATCGAATTACATACGATTAATCCAAAACTCACTGCAAAAAACATTGGTAAAACTGCAGCAACTGCGTATGATGCAACACATGGATATTCTGACCAATATATTTTAGAAGTTGATGTTTTTAATAAAGTAGCTGCAGCTTCTGGGTTGCATCCAGACCCAAACTATTTTACAAGGTTCCCTAATAACGAATTGGCTACGGTAAGTGTCAATTTATTAAAGGGCAAATAGTAGTGAAAGAATGTGTTCAACAACTAGGAATAAAATTGTCAATAAATTATACTTTAGACACTTATTATTCTTGCTAACTTTATCATGCTAAGAAAATGAAGTTTCCTCTTTTTTAAAAAATTACCTTTTAAATTTTAACGAACCTTTTCTTGGGCTATAAATAAGGCAGCTAAACGAGAATTTTGAGCTTTATATATTCAGTTACAAACAATTCAAATGAAAAATAAAACACTAATAATAGTACTAATTTTACTGATTAGTTTCGCTACAAATGCTCAAAAAACAAAAACAGTTTTATATTATAAAAATGGTGATTCCATAGTCGGTTTTTCAAAAGGGGTTCATTACGATTTAATAAAATTCAGTAATGAGAAAAAAGGGAAATATCGAAAAAAAGATATTACGAATATTAAAAAAGTAATACTTTACTATAAAAATGGAAAGGAGGAATACCACCATTTATATGTTAAAAAGAGAAGAAAAGTGGAAGAGTTTTATTCAAGGTTAGTTCTAAAAGGACCAATTAATTATTATATTTATTCAAGTCAATATACTCACAACTTCACTTCATTTAAAAATATAAACATAGGCAATGGAAAAACGCTAAATCAAGTGACTCAAGAGAGGTCTAATCATAATGTTAATATCATTTATTTAAAAAATAAAAAATCCAAACACGCAGTTTATATTTCTGATCTCTATTTCTCTTTATTTGGAGCAAAAATTTTCAGAAAAAATGCTGCTACGTTTTTTAATGATTGTCCGAAACTTGCGAAGAAAATAAAATCAAAAGAGTTAAAAAAACCTGACATTATAGAAATAGTTGAGTTTTACAACAACAATTGTAACTAGAACTATTTGTAACACCGTATAAAATTTATTGCGTGCAGAATTTCCTCCGCATAAATTCATGCGGATTAATTGTCTTTTCGAAATTTCGGAAAGTACATCACACTTTTAACCGCAAAAAATGGTATACAAACACGTTACCTGTACCTAAAATATAGCATTCCAATTAAAAATATCAACGCCCTACATAATGGATATACTTCTTATCAAAAGAATTAATATATTTGTTAAAAAAAACTGCAATAATGAAAAAACTATCTACAATAGTCTTACTACTATTTGGGCTAATAACTCCTGCTACATATGGGCAATCATTTATTAAAAACTTCACTTCAATTAGTGAATTAATAGAAGTAAACGACCAATCATTTTTTAGCGTTAATAATCGTAAAGAACTTTGGAAAACAAAAGGGACGAAGGAAACTACATTTTTAGTTAAAGATATTAACGCTATAGGTAACAGTAGCATAAAAAATCTGACTTCATTTAATGATGAATTATATTTTTCTGCTAATGATGGTTTTTTTGGAGAAGAGCTATGGAAAACAGATGGTACGGAAGCAGGAACTGTATTGGTTAAAAATATTCAAAAAGCATTTGGACAAGGCTCTAATCCTAGTAACTTTACCATTTATAATAATGAACTTTATTTTACTGCAACCGATCATTTTACTAGTGGAAGTTTTCAATTATGGAAAACTGATGGTACTGAGGGAGGGACAATAAAAGTTTATGATGCAGGCGGTATCAATATTTCAGATTTATTAACTGTAAACAATAAATTATACTTCAAGCTTAAGTATGGCCCTAATAAATTAATGTCCTTTGATATAACCAACGGAGTTAATGAAGTTCTAATAGATGAATATTACTCCATCAATCAGTTAAATTCTTTTAACAATAGTTTATATTTCATTACCAATACTTCCAACAAACAAAACATAAGAATTTATAAACTTAATAATACAGGGAGTCCAATATTACTTCAAGAATTTACACAGCCTCAATATGGAAGCATCGACATTCATAATTTCACTTTAGTAGGTACCGATATCTATTTTTCAATTACAACTGACTTTAATTCAGGGGATGATTCAGACATACTTTGGAAATCGAACGGTACAAATGCTGGAACCTCAATAGTTAAGAGTTTCAATTGGAACAGACATTTATCAGGTTCTAATATCTCAAACTTTGTTGAATACAAAAACGAGCTTTATTTTAACTCTGGAAGCCAAAATAATTATACACTATGGGAATCAGATGGTTTCACAACAGGAACAGTTGAAGTAGTAAATATTAGTATTGATAAAACTGTTAAATTTCAAATACTAAAGGATGTATTATATTTTTCTAACGCAAATAAACTTTGGTCAACCGATGGCACCAGTGTAAACACAAAAAAAAATTCTGACCTTACAATTACCAATAAAAACTCTGATGACCTATTTAATGTAAAAAGTACAACAAACACACTGTTTTTCGAAGGGGATCATCAATCAATAAAGGGATTATATACCACTGCATTAAATCCATTGATTGAGGTTAAAAAAGGGAATTCTGTAATTAAAGTTAAAAGTGTAGTTTCTTTTGAATCGAAAATTGATAGTGTTGTTAGAAGTATTATAAAAATTAAAAATATTGGAAATAAAGACCTCATTTTTTCAAAAATCAAGATTGTTGGTCAAAACTTTTATATTGATGGTAAACAGTCAAATAATATCAATAATCAAAATCAAAATGGAGATTTTTCACAAATATTAGAACCAGGCTCTCAATCAGAATTTGAATTATCTTTTTATCCAAGTTCTAAAGGGATGAAAAAAGGAACTTTAAGTATTTTTAGTAATGATCTTGGAACACCTAATTTTAATATAGAATTAAGTGGTTATGCAGAGGATGAAATTGGTCAAGATTTAAATAAAAATTTAAGCTTAAATAAAGAGATTAATTTTGACTCATCAATTTTTTCAATTAAATTAAGTACTAATTCAATACAGGAAGATAGACCAATTAATTCTGTTGTTGGAACATTAAGCATACTTAATAGCAATGATGGTTTTACATATACATTAAGTAATGTAGATGGAAATTTAGACAATCAACATTTCTCTATTGTAAACAATGAATTAAAAACAAGTTCTAATTTTAACTTTGAACAAAAAAACACGTATGTATTAAACGTCAGTGCAGTAAATAATTCAACAAACAAAACAATTGAAGAACGGCTTATTATAAGTATTTCAGATGTTCATGAAGAACTGGTTTTAGAAGCGTGTTCTTTAGAAGTTAATAATTTAGGATTTGGCTTAAATGATGTAGAATTTATAGACAATCAAAATGTTATTGCTGTAGGAAGTCATGGTGTTATCTTAAAATCTTATGATGGCGGTAATACATGGAGAAAAATACGACATGATCCGTTAAATCACTTAAATAAAGTTCAATTTACATCAAATACAGTTGGATATGCTATTGGGAATAACGTATTAAAAACAGAAGATGCAGGTGAGTCTTGGTTTACTTTAACACTACCAGACGTTTCCTACCCGATTCCTACCAATTTGTTCTTTGTTAATTCAAATGTCGGTTTTGTTTTTGGAAATGACGGCAAATTTTTTAAAACTTCAAATGGAGGTAAATATTGGACTAAAAAAAATATTGGTTATGGCGACTTTAATTCAGCATTTTTCTTTAACGAATCAGACGGGTACATAGTCGGTAATTCCAAAACTATATACAAAACATTTGACGGAGGCGATACATTGGAGTTTATAGATTTAAAAATTAGTGAATTAAATTCTAGTACAAAATTAACAAACATTTATTTTGTCAGTAACCTAATTGGATACATTTCTGGGAATAAAGGAGAAATAATAAAAACAATAGATGGAGGTAATACTTGGACATTGGTCTCAAAAATTGAATATAATGCAAAGATTAACAATCTAGTTTTTAAAGGTGAAAATATTGGTTACGCCCTTACAGAAGGTGCATTATATAAAACTACTGACGGAGGGATTACTTGGTCTAATGAAAATTTAGAATATTTCTATAGCGGTTTTCAAAGTGTTGGTTTTAATAATGATGGTAGTAAGAGTTGTTTAGTTGGTCATGGCACTACCTGTTGCACAGGATATAGTACTGGTCATATTATATATACAAAAGAATTAGAGAATAGTTGGGGTAACAAATCATACCTTTCATTAAGATCTTACCCTCTAAATGCCATACACATAGAAGATGAAGGCATTGGGTTCGTATTTGGAAATAACTATGCGGCAAAAACAATAGATGGAGGTCTAACATGGAAAAATTTAGACCCGCCCGAGTCTTATATAACCCAAGTTAAAGTTCTTAACAACACTGTTTATTTACTTGGTCAAAATAACATATATAAAAGTACAGACTCCGGAGAAACATGGGGCGCAATAAGTACACCTATTAGTTTTAAAAAACTCTTCTTTATAAATGAACAAATTATTTATGCTTTAACTTCAGAATCCGGAATTTTTAAGACTACAGATGGTGGTGTAAATTGGACGCAAACAAGTAATAACCCATCAAATGGCCTAAATATATTTTTTCTAAACGAAAATGAAGGTTTTATTGCAGGAATAGAAGGGCTTTACAAGACTGTAGACGGTGGCAACACATGGGTTAATACACATATAGAACCAATGCTCAATACGGAAAGTACAATCGTTCATACAATCCATTTTCTCAATAAAGATCTCGGAATAGCAGGTAGTTCAACTGGATTGTTAAAAACGGTAGATGGTGGTGATAACTGGACGCGATTAAACAAGAATATGGGAGGAATTGTTAAATTCATTAGAGCTATAAATGAGTTTGAATGGCTTGCAATTACTGATTATAGGGTTCTCAAAACAAGTGATGGAGGAATAAACTGGACAACTATATATTATGATCAAGAAATAAATGATGTTTATTTTTCTGATAAAAAAACATACTTAGCAGGTTACAAAAATTTAACAGAAATCACGACTAAAAGCCAACCTAGAAGCCCTGGTATTATTCAAGGAAACCAAATTATATCATCTCAATCGATAGAAGAATACAGTGTAAATAACGACGTGAATGTTCATTATAAATGGACAGTATCTGGTGATAATAAAATTTCATATACTGAAAACAAGGCTGAAATATTGTGGAAATCTCCAGGAATTTATACAGTTAGCGTAACACCTTTTGATAACTGTGGAAGTGGTATTGCCAAAGAGATAATAGTAACAGTAGAAGAAGATTGGGATGCACCAGTCATTTCTGGTGAAACTGAGATAATTGAATTTTCTTTAAACAATGAATATTTCACACCTTTAACTAATTCTTCAAGGTATAAATGGACTGTAAAAGGTCATACTGAATATAATAAAACGGCCAATAATGTATCCATTAATTGGGGTGAACTTGGAAATGGGAGAATTGAAGTCATTGAGACCAAAATAAATTCAGGAAAAAGAAAAAAAGGATATCTAGATGTTGTAATTAACTCAGCAGCATTGTCTCTTGATGATTTTAATCTAGAAAAAAAGGCCATAAATGCCTTTCCTAACCCTACACATGGTGTTTTTGATATTGCACTACCAACAACCTCTTTTAAAAAGGTTAAAATAACGGTGTTTTCAACAAATTCTCAAAAGATATCAACGCAAATGTATCCAGTTATTAATGGCAACGTTAGGTTAAATATTAAGCATTTCCCAACAGGAATGTATTATATAAAAGTACATATAGAAGTTCCAAGATCACTTAAAATCATAAAAATTTAATTTAGAATGTAATGAGAAAAATCAAGAATTCTATATTTATTATTTTTTACCTGTTAACGATCACTCAGTCATTTTCACAAGATAAATATTCAATTCGTATCGATTTTACTAAAGTTTTTTTTGGAGCTTATCAAATTGGAGGAGAATACAATCTAAACGAAAATATATCTCTTGGATTAGAGTTCATTGACTTTAAAGCTTCTAGAACTTTAACTTCTAAAACAGACGCCGAATCAAGAGATAAAGTATTAGCGGTAAGTCCATTTATTAGATATTACAGAAAGAACAATCATTCTTCTACATCATTTTATCAAGGTAGTTTTCGCTATTTGAATTACGTAGGTTTAGGAGATCAATATGATACATGGAGAAATCTCTTGAGTATAGATATTGTTTATGGATATCAATTTAAAATTAGTAACATCTTTTATATCGAACCAAGTATTGGTTTAGGAGTATATAAAAAACTAAATGCAGACAAAAAAACAGCTATTTCCCCTTATCCCATTCTTAACTTTAACCTAACTATAAGGCCCTAAAAAGATAACGACAGGCAACAACGTGTATAATTAATTGCTTCATTTTAGATGAATTAAAAATTTAGTTTTAAATTGAACTTACAAAAAGACAATGAAGCATTCGATACATCAATTTTAATACACTCGAAGTATTTTAACTCAATACGGCTGTGGCTTGGCTCGCTGATATGGTGGTTTTAAAATTTTGAACCGCAAAAAATCATATACAAACACATTAGGTACAATTAGAGTAAACCAATGAAAATCCCAAAAATAAAAGGAATAATAGATCGAAGAATTTTAATCAACTATCAAGTTGATAAAGAAGTTTTGGAAAGTTATTTACCAAAACCTTTTAAACCAAAATTGGTAAACGGAAAAGGAATTGCTGGAATTTGCTTAATTCGATTAAAAGAAATTAGACCGAAAGGATTCCCTAAACAAATTGGGATATCTTCAGAAAACGGAGCGCACAGAATTGCTGTAGTGTGGACTGAAAATGGAAAACTGAAAGAAGGAGTTTATATTCCACGAAGAGATACTTCTTCAACATTAAATTCTTTAGCCGGAGGAACTATATTTCCAGGAATTCATCATTTAGCCGAATTTACAGTAAATGAAAAAGAAAAAAATTATGAAGTAGGTTTTATAAGTGACGACAATACGTCTTTGTTTATTAAGGCAAAAGAAACTGATATTTGGAATAAAGAAAGTGTTTTTGAAAATCTTGAATGTGTCTCAAACTTCTTTAAAGATGGCTCAATTGGATATTCACCTCACAAAAATAATTTTGATGGACTTGAATTGAAATCTTATAACTGGAAAGTATCACTTTTAGAAGTTGAAAATGTAAAATCAAGCTTTTTTGAAAATGAAGGTGTTTTTCCAAAAGGTTCTGTAAAGTTTGATAATGCTTTATTAATGAAAAATATTGAACACGAATGGATTGGATTAAAAACAATAAAAAACGGTACCTAACGCCGTAAAAGATTAATTGCTAGTACTCTTTTACTTACCAAAATCCTGTCGGATTTTCTATTCGGTTTGTATTTACTAAATTAGGTGTTCAAACACGCTACGAAATCATACACAACCACATCACCCACAATTATGAAAAAGATCCTTCTTACAGTATCAATTTGCCTTTTGAGTTTAAGTAACTATGCCCAAGAACAAATTATAACCGAACTGAAAAACGAGTACGAAAAGGAGAAGTACGATTTAATTATTTCTAAGCATTCTGAAAAGGTAAGTGAATATCCAGCCAAAGCAATTTATTATGTTGGAATGGCTTATTATATGAAGGCTGACGACAATAACGTACTTAAAATCATGGATTTGTCAATAAAAAAAGACAAGACTGACCCAGACGCATTTTTCATTAAGGGAATGACTTTAAATTATATGGGCAAATTCGACAAAGCAATTGAATCTTTTAATAAAGCAATCGAACTTGATTCAAGTAACTCAAATTATTATAGTGGATTGGGAGATTCTTATGTAAGCCAAGAAAAATATGAAAAAGCACTATCTGCTTACAAGACAGCTACAGAAAAAAACGAGCTAATAGACAGACCTTTTACTATGATTCCTCAAATCTATGCCGAACTTAATCAGCCCAAAAAGGCTTTAGAAGCATTTTATAAATCAAAAGCAACTATCTCAAAAGAATCTAATTCCTATGTAAATGCACTTTATAACATTGGTCTATACGAATTGCTGAACAAAAACTACGACGAATCAGAAATTGCATTTAAAGAGTTGATTGAATTAGCACCTAATGACTTTCATTCTTATGCCAAATTAATTCAAGTCTATTACGGAAAAAAAGAATACAAAAAAGCAAAACCTCTTAGAGAAAACCTTTATAAAGCTTATAAAAAAGGAAAATTAAAAGACAATCTAAAAAGTATGTTTTGTTTTGACCAATTCAAATGGAAAGACAAACTTATACTGGTATACGAACGATTTGCTGTTAAAAAAGGTGAATTATATTACAAACATATATTTTATGTTCAAAATAAAACAGGAGAAACTGAATTTACAATTCAAACTGAAAACTCTCCTATTTCTGAGGAATTAGGCACCGGGAAATACGCCATTGGAATGGATAAAAATGGAGCTCATTCTACATTTGGATTTATTAAAGAGAATTTTAAATATGATTCTTTAAAAAGTATTATTCATAAAATTCTTGAAAAACAATTAAATGCAATAACAAGCTCAAGGAAAGGGAAAATTTAACTGTTGGTAACACCATATATAATTAATTACTTATGAATTTCCCAAACAGAAATTCACGCGAATTAATTACCTTTCCGCATTTGTAAGAAGTAGATAGCGCTTTTAACCTACAAATCTTATTCAAACACGTTGGCAACTAACAAGAAATGAATAAATGAGAAAAATAATAACAGGATTGAGTATTCTCTTAATAACGTTTTTAGGCTGTAAAAAAGCGAACAGGCATTTTGACAAAGATGGAAACGAATTTATCAAAAAAGGAAACGAAGTTTTTGTAATCCCTGCTAAATACACTAAAACAGGAAAATCATATAAAGTATTTATTTACAATGAAACTTCTAGCGAAATTAGGGTTATTGAAAACCTGAAAATAAATCCTAATCAGTTTAAAGTTTTTAATTTAAAAGATACTGATACGCTTAAATTAGATAATGGAGTGGAATTTATGTTCGGAGAAACTTATGGACTTCAAATTGAGGATAAAAAATCACAAGTTAGTGGTCTAGGCGGGAGGTTTTTAGATGAATATGGAGTTCCCGACGAGGCTGTATGGGCTTTTGTAATAGTCCCCCCAGAAAAAGGAGATTGATAAAAAACAGCAGTTGCCGTGACCATTAGCAAACATTAAAAAATGAAATCGAAATACCAAGCACCACCAGATTTTGAACATAAAAGTAATCTTAAATTGTTGAAATCGGAAAACGAATTTGACAAAATTAATGGACTTCTATCAATTGTTCTTAAAAGTGGTAATTACGATTTATCAATGAAAAAATCCATTGAATTCTCTCAAAAAAACTCAGAATGGGTAAAGGCCTGTGGAATTGAATGTTTCGGGCACATAGCCCGACTTTATAAAAAAATTGAACTGGATTCTGTTCAGGGAGTTATCACTGACGGACTGAAAAGCAAAAGTAAAATTATTTCTGGAAAGTCAGAGTCTGCAATTGATGACATTGTTCACTTCCTAAAATTAGATAGAGAATTATTTGAATAAAAACTGGCTACAACACCATATATAATTAATTACTTATGAATTTCCCAAACAGAAATTCACGCGAATTAATTACCTTTCCGCATTGGTAAGAAGCAGACAGTACTTTTAACCTCACAAATCTTATACAAACACGTTATAAGTAAAAAACATTATTAATAAATGAAAGAACATCTTACTATTTTAATTGATGACAAGAACATTGATTTATGGAATGAATTAAATGAAATATATGCAATTGAATTAATTGCAAGTTCAGAACAAAATTATAGTTCTAAAGTTTCAGGCAATAGTGCAACCATTAGCATTTATGAAAATGACCTTAGTGCTACTTCTTTTACACATCAATTAATTCACCTTTACTTGAAATCAAAAAACGTGAAAATCGTAGAAGATTTCTATAATGCTTTGGAAAAGGCTAAGGAAATTAATAGTCTTTTTTCAGATGGTCTAAAAGAGCATGTAACGTATTGTCTCGAACTTGAATTAATGCTTCCAATATTTTTAAAAATGGGGTATGAAAATCGACTTTTAACAAGTGATTTTAATGAACCTAAAATGAATAAAAAAATGCTAGACATTCTCTTGAAAAGATACAAGAACAAAGGTGTTTATGATAGAGAAGCTGTAGATTTTTTTATCGGTACATTCTTCGCGATGAAGTCTTGTAATAATATGGCATTTAAGTATCATAAATACTTCATCGCTTTTCAAGAATTAGACAAAGAATTGTATACCTTATTATCAGAGTTTTGGTTAGATTGGAAAACCTATGATAT
>JAESTN010000011.1 GCA_016763595.1 Flavobacteriaceae bacterium
AAACAACTCACTTATTCGAATCTATTGGATCTACCCTTTTAGTAAAAGCTGCACATAATTTTAATGAACTCGATTTAGACCTGTAAAAACAAGCAATAAAAGAGACGCATCAATAGGCATTCGTTCCTTAAAACCGTTGTGTTTTGTGGTATATCTTAGATAAATATAGGGAACAATTCAACGTCGATTTAACAGTAGAACATTATTCTAGAGGTATGTGGATAATTTCTTCTTTTATTCCAAGTAACTCTTTTTGATTGTAGGATTGTCTTTTTTATTTTTTTGATGATTTTATTCTCGGTTTTCATTTTATAATATATTTAATGGTTATACTAAGAAGACGGAGTTTTAGAAGTATTGTGACAAGGAAATAAGAAAATTAACAAAGATTTAAAACATGATTAACATACTTTAAGAAATGAAGCAATTCTGATTATTATTGCTCCTGATCATAAAAAATGATTAAAAACAATTCGTTTTATAATACCAAAATGCTGTAAAAAACTATATTCGCGCCATGTGGATGTATTTGGGCTTATTGGCGGCACTTTTTTTGGGATTACACAATTTATGTAAAAAACACGCAGTACAAAAAAACGAGGTTTTACCTGTGCTTCTGGGCACTATTGGTGTCGGTTTTTTGGTATTGCTCCCAATTTTTATAGGCTCTCTTTACTTTCCTGAATACTTCAAACAGATAGGGTTTCATATTACTAGTATTCCTTTGGAAACACATGGTTTTATTTTTATAAAATCAATGATCATGGCCACCTCTTGGATATTGGCATTTCATGCACTAAAACATTTGCCCATTACAATTGTAACTCCAATACGTTCTGCGGGTCCCTTTTTTACCTTTATTGGTGCTATTTTAATTTATCAGGAAAGACCTACTTTTTTGCAATGGATTGGTTTTTCTTTGATCATTTCATCCGTAGTTCTCTATTCTAAAATAGGAAAAAAAGAAGGCATTAATTTTAAGCGAAATAAATGGATCTTTGCCATTATTGGCGCCACTTTTCTAGGCGCTTCAAGTGGATTATATGACAAGTTCTTAATTCAGAGTTTAACGCTAAATCCACAAACCTTACAATTTTGGTTTTGTTTGTATACGCTTTTAATTTTGCTAGTTGTTTTAGGGATCACTTGGTTTCCTAACCCTGAAAAACGTAAAAAATTTACCTGGCGTTGGACAATAATTGCTGTGGGTATTTTATTACAGGCAGCCGATTATTTTTATTTCAAAGCCTTGCAAGACCCTGAAGCTTTAATTATGCTACTTTCTGCTATAAAACGAAGTCAAATACTAATTGCTGTCGTGATAGGGGGTCTTGTTTTTAAAGAGAAAAATAAACGTAAAAAATTAATCCCTCTAATTGGAATTATGCTTGGCGTATTTTTGATTTTGAATTCATAAGCTACACTCAGAAGAGTCACATTACTTCTTTTGATATTGCTCCTTCCTCCTACTCTTTTTTATGATTTACATTCAATTCCTACAGGATCAAAGCCTTAAATATATATTGGAAGAAATATTGCTGTTTTCGAAAATAATAGCCCTCTCTTATTTGTAACAATATAAAGATGAATTCGTCACATTTATAGCAATGCATACTACCAATTATCTTTTCCTAACCCTAAATCCCCTTGTATAATGAAATTTACCCTGATCACCCCCAAGCAGTATTATAACGAGTTTAAACAACTCTTAAAATTCGTGATTTCCCCTGTTTATAATTCAAACCAAACATTGACAATTCGTCAAAAGATAAAAGGAACCTGGACTATGTTTGTGGTAAAGTTTGTGTTGGCACTACTTGTTGGGGTTTCCATTGGTATCTTTTACGATGCAGAAAACATCACCAAAGGTAGTATGGCAGCACGATTTTCTCTGCCAGCATTGCTACTTGTTTCTGTTTTAATACTGCCATTACTAGAGGAAGTAGCCTTTCGATTGTCGTTAAAATTTAAACCTATTTTTCTGGCATTAACCCTTGGGGTATTGACCTATTATATTGTTAGTAAAGGAGTATATCACACCAAATTAAGCGATGTTTATGATCATTTTGCACAAAGATGTTTGATCTCTCTAGGTATGGTAGGTATTACATATGCCCTATCTTCCAATTCAAAAGTAAAAAAGAACCTTGAACTATTCTGGACAAACAATTTTAAATGGATCTTTTATTTTTGCTGTTTGGCATTTGCCTGGATACATATTTTTAGTTACGAACTTAGCGTAGAACATTTACTTCTAATGCCAATAATTACACTAGACAAACTCGTGAGTGCCCTTTGTTATGGGTATACAAGAGTAACCTATGGGTTTGTATACAGTCTCGCCATTCATATGCTCAACAATACTATTGGTTTTATGGCACTAGTCATCTCGGGCGCTGTATAAAAGTATACATGAAATTAATTCCTGATTTTACAGTAATTTCCACCTAATTGAAATGCTTTTTGAACTGTGTTTTTTGATGTAAAAAAACCTTTAATTTTTAAATCAGGTGTTTTTACCTATTGTTTTGTTATCGTGTTTTTTATAGATTCGCCGTGATTTTAATTGTTGTATTCAGAATTTTTTTATTGGGGGATAAATATAATTTTCGACTCGCAACTCTTAAACAAGACCTCCTTAGGGAGGTCTTTTTATATATAATTCGATCTGTTCTCTTTTATATTTTCCATTTTGTGGAGTATATATAGCAATGCGTACCTTCCGTTTTTACACGGCTTTTAAACAGGACATTTAGCAGGAACATTGTTTTTTTGTGTGTTCACCTGCAAACTCGAGCACACTACTTCTTTCATTACGGGTCCTAATAAATCTGTCTGACCAGACAAATCTTTTCTTGGTTGGCTGTGATCGGTAAGAATTAAATCTGCTGCAGCCCGATCTTCTAAAATTCGTGCTAAAAAATGCAAGGCAGGTTCTATACCAGTAAGGTTGGTAACAATCAATAGCTGTTGATCGAGTGCCAACTCTTTATCTGCCATTTCTGGAAGTATACATTGGGCTATGGAATTCAATTTACGGGTTACCCATTCTGCTTCTACAATCACATATAATTTTTTCCATTCGCTGGGATCAAAACTCCCTTTCCATTTTTTTATCAATCGAGAAATGCCATATTCTTGTGTAGTAGCCGCAATCACCTGACACTGAACTATCAGCTTATAAATGGTATCATGTGGGTTGTCTGGTTGCCCATGTGTAGCGTTACACCATTCCTGAAAAGTCTTGACTGGAGATTCATTTGAAGTTAAGGTTAGCGCATTGATATCTATAAAGTTAATAGCAGACGATAATAATTGCTTCAATATCATGTGAATATACTGTACCACAGTGGCATCTGTCACAAACGGATCTGCCCCATCAAAATTTTCTGTAATTCCGTTTAAATTTTTTACCAAGCGACTTCTCAAATGCGCATCTATTTGAAAACCTTCTTTTACATTGTCAAAAGTTCTCAGTGCAACTTTTAAAACTTTGCAATAACTTTTGAGTGCTTTTCTCCATCCATGATTTTTTGGGTCTGTACTGTAGGGTTCAAAGCAGGCATATATTCCCAAAGGAGCATGGGCGATGGATTTTGCCAAGGCAAACAATCTAGGGACCGGTTCAACAGTTACACGAGACTCATTCCCATATTCATTACGGAGTAAGGTGTATTTTCCTCCACCAGGCGTAAATTGAGCGACAATCACAGGTTGATACTTATAGAGATCTCTTTGCGCAAGATCCTGAAGATTGTCCATATGTCGTAGCATTTCACTATCTACTTTCTCAATGTTTTCAATTGCTTTTTGAGAAAGACTTGAATCAACTATAGAGCGTTGTTTTTTCCAATTGTAATTTTCCGTGTGGCTCATAATTTCTTTTTTTAAAGGTTTGTAGCAATACAGAATTTTTAATGCCTAAACTATCAATTCCTAACAACCCAATAGTAGCATTTTCTTTTTACATGAAAGTTCCATGTTGAAATTAAGACAAAGCCTTTTAAGAGGTTGATTGTATGTATTATTTCACCTTTTAAAATTAGAAAAAACAGGGCGAATTAAAATCAGTATAAATACCCAATTTAAAAAGGTGTTTTCTGAGATTAAGGAATGAGATCCATTCCATGCACAGGCATTCTCGAATCTGATATATTTCTACCAATCAGAAATCGAAAACACATAAAATAAAACTAGTGCTGTCTTGTTTTTAATTTAAAATAGAAGTGCAATTTTTAGTCTAAAAACAAACCCCCAATGTAGTAAATAAATTTACCTTTTTAAATAACAGATAACATTGAATTATGCAATACCAAAATTTCATGTTGCTTAAAATAGTTGGCTACTAGAATGTTTACAAACGGAAGAAAAGCCAATTTTTTAAAAAAAATTGACTTTTCAGTTGCTATGAAAAAGAAACTATACATTCTAGATTCTCAGTCAAATATACAATAACTTTTAATACGTACAAGATTTATTTACTATTTATTTTTTTAATGCTGGTTGGACCTTTTCATTTTTACTCTTCTTGAAAATATTTTTCACAAGCAGAATTACACTTTACATAACAAATACCGGTATCTAAAATCACACATTCATTTCGTAAATATATTTACCATTGATGAAATTATTTTTTTAGCGGAATATATTGATTTTATTAAAAAATAGCGATGCAAACCTTGCACAGATATAAAAATATCGTGGAAAAGAAGGAGGCACTAAATACGAATTTTTAAAGCTCCTTCGAGCTACTAGTATCAATGTGAACTAGCATATAAAAAGATAAATCCCAAACAACAGAAGCTCTTTGGGATTTACCAGTTCCGCATTTTTAGAAACGAAAAGCTATTCTTTTATTCTATTGTCTTTGGTGTTTTTATCGATTAATTTATAATATGGATCAATCCCAACCTCTATAGGCTTCTCATCTACCAGTAAGGTAATTTTATTGTGAATGCTGGTTATTTTATGTTTTTTTATATACAATGGAATTTTGTCTTTGCCATCTTTAGATTGTCCAAAAACACCCACATCAATATAATCTGCTAAAGGCAAGGATTGCAAAGGTTTTTTTACATTTTTGGTGGTATAGCTCAATGTTTCACCCTGCTCTTCTTTATACAGAGGATTCCCTTTGGCATCGGTTCTGTACTTGCGCACATTAAAAGAAAACACTACTTGATATTTTCCATTGTCTAATTTCTTTGACGTAAAACCAATACTTGTATTGTCATATAGGGTGATGGTTTCAAACATGTCTTTAATGATATATTTCAAGGAATCTGGAGTCTTATTTTTAATTGCAGCAACCAAGTCAGTAGCTGTTGGATACGGGGCTTCTTGAAATTTGTTCTTTTCTAAAAATTGACGCAACACTGCATTTAATCTGTCTTCCCCGATATAATCACTTAGTGCATAAAATACCACAGCACCTTTAGAATATCGAATGTATTGTTGTCCAGAATTGTACTGCAATGGTTTTTCTCCTATAGGATCATTTTTTCTTCCTGATAAATAATGGTCCAAGGCATATTTTAAAAAGCTGTGCATTTTGGCTGTACCATATTTCTGTTCCAAGGCTTTCAATCGGATATAATCAGAAATACTTTCTGTAAGCATCGTAGCTCCTAAAACATTGGCGCCGATT
>JAESTN010000135.1 GCA_016763595.1 Flavobacteriaceae bacterium
AGATGATAATGCAAGTGGTATTGCTGTAATGTTAAATTTAATCAGCAAATTAAAAGAGAAAAACACCACTAATAATTATTTGTTTATGGCTTTTTCTGGTGAAGAAATGGGGCTTTTAGGATCCAATTATTTTGTGAAAAACCCAACGATTGATACCAAAGCTGTTTCGTATATGATTAATATGGACATGGTTGGTCGATTAAAAGATAGCGCCTTGGCTGTTTACGGAACTGGAACTTCTCCAACCTTTAAACAAACATTGAAATCTCAGAACGAGAACTTTAAATTGATTCAGAAAGAATCTGGTGTTGGACCAAGTGATCATACCAGTTTTTACTTAGCAGACATTCCTGTATTGCATTTCTTTACCGGTCAACACAGTGATTATCACAAACCGAGTGATGATGTAGAAACTTTAAACTATGATGGAATGGAACTCGTTTCTAATTACATATTTAATATTATTTCTGATTTAAATGACAACGGGAAATTAGCTTTTAGAAAAACCAAAAGCGAAGAGGCACAAATTCGTTTTAAGGTCGGATTGGGTGTGATTCCTGATTATATGTTTGACGGAAAAGGAATGCGTATTGATGGAATTTCTGAAGACAAACCAGCGCAAAAAGCAGGCTTGCAAAAAGGAGATATCGTAATTGTGTTAGGAGAAAAAGAAGTTACAGACATGACGAGCTATATGAAAGCCTTAGCGGTATTTAAAAAAGGAGACAAGACAACTGTTGTTATAAACAGAGAAGGAAAAAAAGTAACCGCTGAAATTCAGTTTTAATCGCAGAGCCATAGCCAAGTCCTATTTAATTCTAATTCACAAAAAAATGAGACGCCTTAAACCTTTTTAAAGAGTCAATCATTTTACACCTCATAAAATGCAGTTGGTCGGAAAAACATTTCCCAAACCGCATGTATGCATTTTATTTGTAGCATTAATAACTTAAATTTACTGCTAGCTATGAAAAGAATTATTTTACTGTTCCTGATTTTTATTTGTGTCCCTTTTTTTATTATCCCTAAACATGGTACACTACCAATAAATACTCAAATAACTATTGAAAACTCAAATAACAAAAGAGATTCTCAATGGGAATATGTTAAAAACCGCCTTTTTAATGGAAAATCAGAGTTTGTTTTTAGAATTAACGGCCCCATATTAATAGTTTTAGACAATGCTACAAAACAAGACAGCATTGCAGTAGAAAAAACGATTTCTGAATTAAAGAAAATACTTCCAAATAAAACTATTGATTATTTTAAAAATTACACAAAAGTTGATGTCTATACTCATCTTCGAAACATGCATAGAAATGGGGTTATTAAACAGATTATACCTGTTTCTTTATATAGCTCTGTCATAACTTTTACATTTAACCAAACTAATCCTTTTTTTAAAAAACTACATAACACTTCTGTTTTAGATGATTTGTCGACAATTACTAGAGAAGTAAGACCTTTAAGAGGTCTGGACAACAATGGGTATAAAGCAACACCAGAAATAATATACTTTGATATCCATAAAAATGTTTCTCAAGAAAAAAGGTTTGAATACATTCAATATGAGTTTTTTAGATGGCTGTGCTATATTCAACCTGTAAAAAACTACTCGATTAAATATATTGAATCTGGCATTTTTAATACTTCTGAGTACTTGCCAGAATTTGGAACCCTAAATTCTTTAGATAAATTTCTCTTACAAAAGCTGTATTCTGATGATTTTATTGATGAATTTAATTCGTATTTATTTGACAATTACCCTTGGCGATACGCGATTTTATTTATCAATAAAAACTACGCCATAACAAATGTGTATGTAATCAGTTCAATTTTAGCAATATGTATTCTATTACTTTCTTTTTCACTTTTTAAAGATTCAAAATTTAAATATTCTTATTTAAATTATTTCTTCCCTTTACTTATTCTTAACCTGAGTTTAATTTATTTTGCCTTTATTTATATATTTCTAATTCAATTAGACTCTCCTTTAATATGGGAAAGTACTATAAGTGGCTTTATGGTGGTAATTGTACTTTCATTTTCCATGTCATTTATATTATGGGTACTAGAGAGGTTGTTTATTAAACAACAAAATAAATTCGGGTATCAAATAATCCTTCAGTTTATTTTCACACTAGCAACTCTAAATATTCTTCCGTTTTCCTTAATCTATTTTAAAGGGTTAAATAATTCTTTAGAGGTAATCATTCCTTTAATAATATTTTTCACCATACTATCTCTTTTAAGATGTGTTTACATTTATTTCAACCATTATTCAGAAAACTTAATCAAACAAAAAGATGTCGAATTAAGTCAACTAAAAGAATTGCAAGCTGCTACGGAATTGAACTCTTTACATGCTCAAATAAATCCTCACTTTTTATACAATGCCTTAAATTCTATTGCAAGTTTAGCTCATATTAATGCAAAAAAAACAGAAGAAATGGCATTGTCTTTATCTGATTTATTCAAATACTCTATCAACAGAAAAGGAGAAAAACTGAGTACGATTAAAGACGAAGTTGAAATGGTAGAGAATTACTTGAAAATTGAAAAAATACGATTTGAAGATCGTTTAGAATTTTCTGTAGATGTTGAACCTTCTTTATTAGAAAATAAAATTCCTCGCTACGTATTACAACCATTAATTGAGAATGCTGTAAAACACGGAACTTCTAACATTGAAGGAAAAGGAAACATCCATCTTAACATTACAAAAAACAATAATAATTTACTAATTTCAGTTGGTGATAACGGCCCTGATTTTCCAGATGGATTAGTAAGTGGTCACGGATTACAAAGTGTGTATGATTTATTACGTTTAAGTTATGGAGAGCACGCAAACATGAACTGGGAAAATTCACCGAAAAAGAAAATCACCATTAGTATTCGCTCAAATTCTTAAACTATGAACCCTTACACAACATTAATCATTGATGATGAACAACTGGCTAGAGAACGTTTGAAAAAATTGCTAGCCGGTTTTCAAAAAACATTTACCATTATTGGTGAAGCAAAAAATGGAAATGAAGCTGAAAGACTTATTCATGAATTAGAACCAGACCTTCTCTTTTTAGATATAGAAATGCCTGGGCAAACGGGTTTTGAATTGTTATCAAAATTAAAGAGAATTCCAATTGTTATTTTCTGTACAGCCTATGAAGACTACTCTTTAAAAGCATTTGACACCAACAGCGTAGATTACTTAGTAAAACCTGTAAAACTAGAACGCCTTCAAAAAACTGTGGACAAGCTAAGTTCTTTAAAGAACAACCTAGCCTCTTCTAATTTATTGCAAGCGATTCAAGATATTTCTGATAAAAAACAAGTGCGAAAAATGACCTCAATTACGATCAAAAAAAGGGATAAAATCATATTTGAAAAATTGGAGAACGTGAGTCATTTTGAAGCAGAAGACAAATACGTTATCGTACATACAGAAAAAGGGGAAGAAATCATTGAGCAATCACTAACAAAGTTAGAGAACAAACTACCTGATTACTTTATACAAGTTCACAGAAGTTACATCATAAACACACATTTCATTAAAGAGTTTCAAAAATACTTTAATAGCAGATATCTTATTACTTTAAAAAACCCTCAAAGAACTACAATTACATCTGGCAGAAGTTATAATGAATCACTAAAAAAATGGATGGAAATATGAAACACATTCTTAGGTGTTTCAAAAGAGTTTCAATAAAAAATCTGTAATTTTGCAGCATGGTAAAAATTGGTACTATAGAACTTCCAGATTTTCCGCTATTGTTAGCGCCAATGGAAGATGTGAGTGATCCACCTTTTAGAGCTTTGTGTAAAGAACAAGGTGCAGATGTGGTGTATACAGAGTTTATTTCTTCTGAAGGATTAATTCGTGATGCTGCAAAAAGTGTAATGAAGCTAGATATTTACGAAAAAGAACGTCCCGTTGGAATTCAAATTTTCGGAGCCAATTTAGAATCGATGTTAAAAACGGTTGAGATTGTTGAAAAATCCAATCCCGATATTATTGACATCAACTTTGGTTGCCCAGTAAAGAAAGTAGTTTCTAAAGGGGCTGGAGCTGGAATTTTAAAAGACATCGATTTAATGGTTTCCTTAACTGAAGCCATGGTAAAACACACCAATTTACCCATCACTGTAAAAACTAGATTGGGCTGGGATCATGATTCTATTAGAATTGTAGAAGTTGCAGAACGATTACAAGATGTTGGGTGTAAAGCCATTTCTATTCATGGTAGAACACGTGCTCAAATGTACAAAGGAGAGGCCGATTGGGCCCCTATTGCAGAAGTAAAAAACAACCAGAGAATGCACATTCCTGTTTTTGGAAATGGCGATATTACCACGCCAGAAAAAGCCATGGAAATGCGTGATGTATACGGACTTGATGGCGCAATGATAGGTAGAGCTACAATTGGTTCACCTTGGTTTTTTAACCAAGTAAAACACTATTTTAAAACGGGAGAACATTTGCCATCTCCAACCATTGCAGAACGTGTAGAAATTGCACGTAGACATTTACAAATGGCCATCGATTGGAAAGGACCTGTGTTGGGAGTTTTTGAAACCAGAAGACATTATACCAATTACTTTAAAGGGATTCCGCATTTTAAAGAACACCGTATGAGAATGGTTACTTCTGATGACCCAAAAGATGTGTTTGCTGCTTTTGATGAAGTATTACATAAGTTTGGAAATACTATAATTCCAGATTTTAGTTAGATTCTAA
>JAESTN010000136.1 GCA_016763595.1 Flavobacteriaceae bacterium
ACTTTGACACTTTAGGTACGTATTACAACCAATATGAATTATATGATCTGGAAAAGGATCCACAAGAAATAACCAATTTAGCCTATGATCCTGCGTATGCAGAAACCAGAGCGCAATTAGAAAAAGAGTTGCATGCACTGGAAATAAAAAATCTCCGAGCGGTTTCCATTCCAAAAGAACAGGAAGCGCCAGTACCAGTAAGTTCGTAATAAAATTTGTTAATTAAGCTCAGAAAAACCTCGCATTTGCTGAATTTATTTCAGTATTGCTAGGTTTTTCTATGAGCAAATATCAATGCGAGAAAAACGCTGCAGTCTCATGAAACAAACACCAATTACTTTCAATCTGTCATTGCGAGCAACCCGTGGAAATCTCGTGAAATAAAAAACACAGCTCGTAAATAAATTTACGATTACAGCATTTTACCGAGTGTTTCGAAAATATATTTACACAATACACACTAAGAAATACTATTAACTACCTAAACTCAACATTCAACAAACAGCAACCAACACTCCTTTTAAACGATTAAAGAGATCTATATAAATTATACACACCTACTAAAATCCCACATCATGAAATATTTCAGATTCTGCTTGCTATGCACTTGTATCGCAATGCTATCCTGTCAAGACAGTTCAAACTTGCATACTAATGCACTGATAAAAGCATCCTTTAAAAGTGAAATAACAAGGTATTCAAGTTCGCAACAGCCGGGATATAGAGCTGGTACCTACCCAACCACTTGGCCGGTTGATATGGCAAACTTAAACCGCACAAACACAGTGGTAGATGCGGGTTTACCAAAAGGGTTTGACCCCAAACTATTGAGGGTTGAAAGCATTAACATGCCTTTTCCAACTTTTGCTTATACACGAGATAAGGATCAAGTATTTGTATTGGGTGGAGTTCCTTATATTTTAGATATGTATGACAGCGATATCAAAACAGGAGATCCTGGACAACCAAATCCTATCTACTACAATAAATCTGTTCCATATCTGATGAAAATAAATCCATTGACCTTAGATACTTTACGTGTAAATCTAAATGGAGGTGGTGGATCAAATTATGTTGGTGGTGCCCTAGTTCACGAGAATGGATTTGTCTATGCAGTAGTAAAAGCACTACTATTTAAAATAGACCCTTCAAATATGAAAATACTAGACAGCTTGCATCTGCCTTTGCCGGGCTTAGGAAACACTGTTTATAATGGGCTTGCCGTAAGTGCAAATGGAAATATCGTTACCAAATCCACCATTTTTGGTACTGCAAAAGGGGATAATTCATTTATTCTTGTAGATCCAGATTCGTTGAAAATAAAATTTAAACTGGCTCAAGAAACAGCCTCTCCAAGGTTAACATTATCTAACGATTCTCTGGGAAACGAATACATCTACCATTTAAATCTAAACTATACCTATCGGATGAAGGTTCTCAAAGATAGCTTAGCAATTGACTCACTTTGGATGGCGGCATATGCGCCTTATGGCACCATTGATAATGAAGAACCTACATCGCCCGTTATTGCATATAACAAAGTTCATTATACAACCAATACTGTATTTTCTGCAGATAACTCAATGAAAATATTTTGGCAAGATACAGATCGCACCTATTATAGTGACCGCGACACATTAGGTGGCGATTATATGTTTAAGGATACCATTAAAAATGGCTATAACTTTTTTCATTTAAGTATCGATGACGTCATCACAAACATCATTATTGGTTCTGACCAAGGCAATGGAACCATTGCTGGCTTAAGAATAAACGCTTCAAATCAACTCGAGCGCATTTGGGAAAAGAGCTATAATATTAGTGCTAGACCTGCAATTGTGGCGGATAGAAAAATGGTGTATCTCAATCATTTCGAACATACAAGCGAAACTGAGGGTTCTGATTATTTTATTGTGTTGGATTTAATAACGGGAAAAGAATTAGCGAGAATAAAAACACCAGCTACGAGCCCAACAATTGCAACTATTGTTGTTGGAATGAACAATGATGTCTATTACTGTAGCAATGAACCTGGCACTAAAAATGGGTTTTTCCATCGGTTTTATATTGATCTAAACAGTACACCTTAAAGGTCATATTTCACTTTTTTTATTTCGGTATAACTTTTATTACATTAGCATGTAAATTACAAACAGGAACAAAAATTCCCTTTATCCGGGATATAGCTCCAGATAATAGTACCTTAAGTAATTATATAACCAGTTAGCTGCAACCTATGAACAAAACTTGTAACATTTTAATTCTACTGCTAATTCTCACCATTAGTTGTGTGAAATCTGAAAAGAAAAATATCACTTCTAATGAAGATATTTATGAATTTATGAAAGTTGTTATTAAGGAACAGAATCTGAATTTGAGTTATGGAATATCAATAAAACCAGAATCGGATTTTGACATAACTAAATCTGATAATGAAAACTTTAAATCGTTAAAAACCAATCTTGATTCCGTCGAACAAAAATCAGACTCATTAAATTGGTCTGTTAATCTGAATTCTCTAACTCTACTCTCTAACTTATCGAAAGAAGATATTTCAGAAATGATTTCACAAAAAGAGAGTTCAAAAACATTCGAATGGAACAATGCTAGACTTGGATTTAATCTATCAAATAAGAATAATTGGTATAGCTTTTCAGTTCCATTATTTTCTAAAGATAAGAACAAGGCTGTTATGATGATTAGGAATTTATGTCCAGGCTTATGTGGAGAAGGAAAAACCATTTTGTTTATTAAGAAAGACGGGAAATGGACTTCGAATTTAGGAATGCAATGGTTACATTAGAAAAAAAGGCAACAGCTAACAACGTGTATAATTAATTGCTTCATTTACGGTGAATTAAAAATTTAGTTTTAAATTCACCTCTGAAAAAGGCTATGAACCTTTCGGTAATAAAATTTTAAAACACTCGGTATATTTTGGCTCAGCACCTTTGTGGTTCGGTTCGCCAAAATGGCTGGTTTTAAAATTTCACCGCAACCAATCATACACAAACACGTTGTGCTTAATTTACCAAAATGAGAATTATTGAGTTAAATGGGAATAAATTTTCAAATCAAAAAGGTTTTTATCGAGAAGTAGAATCCAAAATGACTTCAGGTTTAAATTGGAAAATTGGGCAAAATTTAAATGCTTTTAATGACGTTTTGTATGGCGGATTTGGAGTTGACGAAGTGGACAAGAAACATATTTTAAAATGGCATCGAAGTGAAAAAAGCAAATCGGAACTGAAATGTTTTGACCAAATAATAGAGATAATTAAAGAACACGAAAATATCGAATTACAATTAACATAAATGCTATTCTGGAAAACTAAAAATAGAATTGAACCCAAACGGGAATTTTACTCGAAAATTGAAGAGTATTATATTGGAATTGCTGACAATCAAATTCCGATGGAATTGCTAAATGAAATAATTTCAAAAGTAACTGACAGAATTTATAGTGATTACGAGCGATTTTGGAAACAGTATCCAAAATCACGAAAAAGATATTCAACTTTAAAAATGGTTGATATTAAGAATCCCTTTATTCACTTTCTGATAACTGATTTCTTTAAAGAAAAAAATATCGCAGAAAGTCGGAATTTTTCAAAGATTCTGTTTAAAATGAATGAGAATGAATTTGATAAACATTTGGAATATAAAAACTGGTACGAAACGAAATAAAAACTAAGTACAACACCGTATAAAATTAATTGCTAGTACTCGCCTACTTTCCAAAATCCTTTCGGATTTTCTAGTTGGTTTTGTATTTACTAAATTAGGTGCCGGCAAAAAACTAAAAACCTCGAAACAAGGGAACTATCTTTAGTTCTTCTATCCAGTGCATCGATGTACTATGAAACTATTCTCAAATTAAAATAACTATGGAAACCAAACATACCTTAGAAAGCGCATCTCAACTCCTTCAATCAGGTCAGATATTACCCGCGGGAACAGCCTTTCGTTATATTATTGAGCAAGAGCCACAAATAGGACTTGCTTGGTGCCAATTAGCCAATTGTTTGCTTCAACAAAACAAGGTACCTGAAGCATTGAATATTGCAAAAAGTGGACTGGATGCCAATCCCAATAACACAGATATCCTCTCTTTCTTGAGTATGCTTCATTGGAACCTTAATCAACCAGAACAAGCAGTAGACTACGGTGAAAAAGCTTCCGCTAAGGCAGGTAAACAAGCCATAATTACATACAACCTTGGCAATATGTATTATTCCCTGAACCGTAAACAGGAAGCCATTGGGGCTTTTAATAGCGCAATTGAGGCTGATCCGAAGATGGCTTCGGGTCATATCAATTTAGGTATTGTACTTAGTGAAGAAGCCTTATACGACAAAGCACTACACCACCTAAATATAGCGATTACACTAAATCCCAATAATCCTCAAGCACATAGTCAAACTGGAATGGTTTACCACGTTAAAGGGAACCTTGAAGATGCAAAAAATCATTACCACGCAGCAGAAGGACTCATTACCGACCCCAAAGCAAAAGTCGAAATTTTTGTACTGATGGGCAACGTGTTACGAGATTTACAAGAGTCGAAAGAAGCCTTGGAATACTACCAAAAGGTCTTGGAAATAGACCCTAACAATGCCGTCGCGCTTCAGAATTCACAAACCCTTAGAAGCAGAAAAATACCTAAGTGGCACTTTGACATGCTGGCCGACACTGACCGCAATGACGCATATAACGAGGCTATCACTTCGATGATTTCACCTCAAGATACCGTGTTGGATATTGGAACTGGGTCTGGCTTGTTAGCTCTCATGGCAGCACGAGCTGGAGCAGCACATGTTTGCGCAGTAGAAATGGTATCAGATTTGGCAGAAGTAGCTTCGGAAATAGTTACCGCCAACAATTATCAGGATATCATCAACATCCATCACGATAAGTCAACCAACTTGAAAATCGGTAATCAGTTAGATCAGAAAGCAACCTTTGTGGTTTCTGAAATTCTGGATGCAGGCCTCTTGGGCGAAGGAGTAATCCCCTCTTTACGTCACGCTTGGCAAAACCTTCTGGAGCCTGGAGCAAAGTGCGTTCCTAAAGGCGCTGACCTCTATGGAATATTAATCGAAACGAAAGACTATCACAAGGTAAGTCCAGTCAAAGAGATTAGCGGTTTCGACTTGACTCCATTTAACAAGTTTTCCGATTCGGATGGTTATGTCACTAAGCATTTGGATCACCTTCCACATAAAGTAATGAGTGCTGTTTTCCCAATCATCAAGGTCGATTTTTATAACTTACCTCCTTCGGTATCCTTCGAAAACCCAATCCTCACTCCTCTAGAAATTCAGGTTGAGAAAAGCGGTACAGTGCATGGTGTCGCTTTTTGGTTCAACTTACACATAACAGATCAGATTAGCATGTCAACAGCACCAGATGGCGAAATGGTGCACTGGGGGCAAGCAGTATTTATCTTTCCCGAGGCCAAAACCGTTACGTCGGGAGACGTACTTCAAATCAATGTGATACAAACAGACACAGAAATCAAGTTTAAACTCG
>JAESTN010000137.1 GCA_016763595.1 Flavobacteriaceae bacterium
CCATTTATTATTTTTCGATTGATAATTTAAATTCACTCCAGCCACTCTATTATAATCATCTACAAAAGAAAACCCATCGGTTTCTTGTCTATTGATAACAAACCCTGTTGCTGTAAAAGATTCTGATAATTGTTGTTGTATCACCAAGGCTCCATAATTCTGAGCTGGAGTATTGTCATTGGCTTTTGTTGCAACATTAAGAATCCCCAAACGTGTTTTTTTAGCAATATTTCCAGATAATTTTAAACCGAAAGAAATCTCGCTATTCGCTCCAATACGCCTAGAGTAAAATGGATTCACTCCACTTACACCAAGGTTTGTAAAAAGGTCGCTATTCTCTAAAAAGAAATTACGCCGCTCTGGGAAAAATACTGAGAATCGACTTAAATTTGTTACTTGTCGATCGACATCTATCTGTGAGAAATCTGGATTTATAGTGGCATCTAACTTTAAAGATGAACTTACATTGTATTGTACATCTACACTTGGCTTTTCCGTAGTATTGGTAACATTGCTAATCACATTTTCTGTATGATTGATAGTAATAGAAGGCGTTATTGCAAATCGAGAAGATTTATTCTCAGACAGATTTTCAACCTTAAAAGCTTTGGTAAATCGCAAATCAAATTGCGCGTAATTACGATCAATTGGGGTGTTGGTAGTCCATTCATTCAATTTGATATTTCTGGTGTGAAACATAAACCCCCATTCTGACGTGTCTGCCTTATAGCCCAGTGCTTTTAAAGGAATTTCGATTTCAAATATCTTTAAATTCCCTTTTACAGAAGTTTTCGCATTCCAAATGGTGTTCCAACTTGTACTAACCCCAAAACCATCTCCTCTTCTAGCAACTAATGCATCTATTAATGCACCACCCATATTTACAATAAAAAAATATCCAGATTGCTGCTGATTATAAGTATCAATTAATAAAGCAAAAGAGTCACTATTTCCACCTGCGCTTCCTATATCATCTCGTTTTAAGGATGCTATTTGAACATCTGAAGTTGTATCATGATACACCGCACTTATGTATAAGTTTTTGCCGTTATGAAACATTTTTACTTCTGTTTTATTATTCGCCAAATCGCCATTATTTGGTATATAATTAAGGAATTCACCTTCGGGAACAAGGTCGTTCCAAACGGGCTCATTCAATTTACCATCTAATTTAATAGCCTCATTCCGAAACACAATCTTACCGGTTTGTGCTTGCCCATAGAAAACTCCCGAGAGTAGTATATAAAAAACAATTCTTTTCATCTTATAAAAATTTCATCGTTAAACATGATGCCTTCATTTAAAAGCACAATTCGCTGATAAAAGTATTGAAATACGTAACTGCTAATTTTTAAAATAGACCAACACCCTATTTTCGCTATTAAAGAGTGGATTTTACAAGAAAAAAGTTTTGTCTCCGAAAACAGCTTTTTTGTCTTTCGAAATAAAGGATTCAGCTACTTTTGAAGTTTACAAAGCTATTTTAATTGTATTTTCGCAGCGTTATGAGCACCATAAAAAGCATCCAATCATTTTTTAACATTTTACTTGTAAGACATGTATTGTTTTGGATTGGGGTTTTCACCTATTTTATAGTAACTCTAAACATCACTTATTTTAGTGGCTATGAACAGGCATTTGATTTTACTATTATATATCTGTTGTCTCAAGTAATTGTTGCGTATGTCTGTATTTACTTTTTAATACCAAAATTCTTACTACCTAAAAAGCTTGTCCTTTTTGTTTTCAGCTTATTACTGTTATTAATGGTTGTCTATTTTATTTTTGGATGCCTTCACGAATTCTATTATCACCCAAAGTATATCGATTTTTTTAGCTTGGATTCAGAAAGAAGCAAAAGAGGCGGGACTTGGAATACTTTAATGAATTTCCCTACATTTATTGGAAAGTCTACAAAATTCCTAACCCCCACTGTACTAATTGTTTTAGCCAAGTATTATAACAATCAACAAAAATATTTACAGCTTAACGAACAAAAAAAAACTACTGAATTAGCAACTTTAAAACAGCAGTTAAATCCACATTTTTTATTCAACACGCTTAACAATTTATACTCTTTATCAGTGACCAAATCAGATGAAGCACCAGAAGTAATTGAAAAGCTATCAGAAATGTTAGATCATATGTTGTATGGTTGTAATGACAAATTTGTATCTCTTAATAAAGAAATCGAATTGATAGAAAACTATCTGGCTTTAGAAAAAGTACGATATAGTGATAGGGTTGCTATTACTTTTACAAAAGAAGTACTGAAAGACGTTCAGGTGGCACCCCTAATTTTTTTAACTTTTATAGAAAACGCTTTTAAACATGGAGTTTCTCAAGAATTAGAAAAGGCCACTATTCAAATCGAAATAAACGTAAAAGAAAATTACATCTATTTTACAATATCGAACTCCATTGCTACAAACAAAGTCCTTTCTAACAAGGAAGGGATTGGTCTAAAAAATGTAAAAAAGCAACTGCAATTATTATATGACAATGCACATTTTTTAGATATTAAAGAAGAAAATGAACATTTTTATATCTCATTAAAATTACGATCAAAATGAAGTATAAATGTTTAATAATTGACGACGAAAAACTGGCAAGAAGGCTAATAGAAAACCATTTAATGCAATTAGACGATTTTGAATTGGTTGCATCTTGCTCTAGTGCTATTAAAGCAAGTAAAATACTTCAAGAAGAGACCATAGATTTGTTGATTTTAGATATTGAAATGCCTGTATTAAAAGGCACCGATTTTTTCAAGAATTTAGTGCACAAACCCAAAGTTATTTTTACAACTGCGTATAGAGATTATGCTATTGAAGGCTTTGAATTGGATGCTGTTGATTATATTTTGAAACCGATTACTTTTCATCGATTTTTTAAAGGCATAGAAAAGTTTAGAAACTTACAACGTAATATAGAAACAACTGTATTAGTCACTGAAAACACAAAACGTAATGCTACTTTTATTTACGTTAGAGTAAACAGAAAGCAAGTAAAAGTGAATTTTGATGCAGTTTTATATATAGAAAGCATTAAAGATTATATTAAAATACATACAGAGAAGGAAGTTTATATTACCAAACACAGTATTTCTTCATTTGAGAAAAAGTTAGACTGTCGATTTTGTAGAGTGCATCGTTCGTTTATTATCAACAAAGATAAAATTACGGCCTATACAAAAAATGATATTGAAATTGAAAAGATTGAAATTCCTATTGGCGATAACTACAGAAAAAACATTGCTGATTTTTTGACCTAGTACCACGTTTAAAAAAATCCATCCTTGTTTCCATTCATTGTTCATTTTCAAATGAAATGCAAAAGTTAAAATTCAATTTACTTTGCAGAGCAATCAAAAATACAATACGTGAAAGACATAGAGATTTTATTTAAAAACACCCCTGGACAACTAGCTCTTATGGGCGAAACCCTAGGAAAAAACAACATTAGTCTTGAAGGCGGTGGTGTTTTTCAAAATGGAGATTACTCCATCGCTCACTTTTTGGTTAAAGAAGCTGAACTAGCAAAAAAAGAACTTGAAAAAGTGTCGATACATGTCACAAAAATCAATGATGTAATTATTCAAAAACTTAGACAAGATGTTTCAGGTCAACTAGGTATGTTCTGTACCGAACTTGCCAATGCAAATGTGAATATACTTATTCAATATAGTGATCATAACAACCTATTAATTATGGTTGTTGATGATTATGAGAAAGGAAAACAAGTTTCTAACAAGTGGATGAAAAAATGGTGGAATCATGAAGACAATATTATATGAAAAAGCAACATAGGTATTCTGCTACAGTAAAATGGACAGGAAATAAAGGAAATGGCACTTCAAATTACAAAGAATTTGAAAGAAGCCATAGCATACACATTGCTCACAAACCAACTATTTTATGTTCGTCTGATCCCTCTTTTTTGGGTGACCCTACTAAATACAACCCTGAA
>JAESTN010000138.1 GCA_016763595.1 Flavobacteriaceae bacterium
ATATTGATAAGCTCTTTTTTTGTAGATTGGTATATCGTTTGAAATACACTCGTAAAATTACCATCTATGAAAACAATAAAACTACTATTTTTTATTTGTGTTGCATGTAGCTTTTCACAATGTAGCACTTTAAAACTAACAGAAACCGCACCATTTAAAATTATTGGAGCTACCTATCATAATTGGGTTGGAGGACAACCAGGCGTTAGCGGTACCAATTTGATAATTGGAATTGACAACAAATCTGATAGTGCGATTAAAAGTATTTATTTTAGAGGAAGAAAACACAGCCCTAGTTTAGAAAAAAGAAATAATAAAGAATATTTAGTTGTGAATATGAATACTTCTCGTAGGGCAATTATTGTTAAAGAAACAATTAGCTATAAAGGAGATGGAGCACCACCAAAAATCAGGAAACCAAAAATTAAAGGAGTCACTATTCCCTTTAATATACAGGCTAACGAAGCAGTTATAAAATACATGATTGGAAAAAAAACCTACTATTATAAAGTGTCAAATATAAAAAAAACAGAAACAATTTTTTATCCATAAAAAAAGGGTTAAAAATCAGTTAAAAAGGCATCCAATTTTGGGTGCCTTTTCTTTTTGGCACGCAATTTGAAAATACAGTTATATAACCATAAAACGTAGGCGTATGAAATCAGTAAAATTACTTTTAATACTTTTTGTTTCAGGAGCATTTTTTAACTCATGTACAATAGATGATGTTATTTACGAAGTGCCCTTAGAAGAAGTTATAGCAGAATATGATTTATGGTATATAGATTATCACAAAACAACAGGAACAGGAGATATTCCATTTTTATCTAAGGCATTTACCGTTTCGTTTTTAAATGGAAATATGTATGCTAATAACAATATTGCTGATATTGGAGTTACGGGGAATGGTTTAGGAATTAAAGTGGGGAATTATACTACGTATAATGGGTATTTAGAAGCCTATCATAATCAAGACGGGCGCTATGACTTTGAAGTATATCAAATCTCTGCAAATGAAATAAGAATAGAAGATACATATAACAATGTTTCGTATTATTTGATTGGATATCAAAGAAATAATTTTGATTATGATAAATTGTTTTATGAAAATATCGAATATTTTTTACAAGAGTATGTTGCTTGGGAGAAAACAAGTACAAGTGCTGCCGGAGCAATAAACCCTTTTGATCAAGAAAATTACTTGCAATTTACACCAGAAAACAACACGACATTTTACTCTTCAAAAGATGTTTTTGGCACAGATATTGATGTTATAAACTGGAGTTTTGTAGGATATTATGAAGTGTTTGATGTTCAAGATTATGATGATCTAAAGGTTTTAACACTTAATTATGATAACGGAGACAATGAAGAATTTGAGTTAAGCGTTAGTAATGATAGTACAATAAGTTTATACCACATAAGTTCACAAACAACGTATGAATTTAGAGGAAGAGGTTTTATTCAATACTTAAAAGGGAATAAATCAAAACCTAATGTAAGGAACAGTGGTAGAAAACGAACTAAAATAGAAAGAAAAACGAAAGTTAGAAGACATTTAAAATAAAGTTTGGTTAGTTGATTTTAGATGGTTGGTTAAGCAATCATCTAAAGGGAACCGCTCTAGAGGTAGAGCGGTTTTTTCATGCCTTTATTTTTTGTTTTTAATTTCAACTCAAGTATCTTTAACAAAAACAAAATTAATGAGCTTAACCGCATTTATTACAGGAGCAACTTCGGGCATTGGAAAAGCGACTGCAGAGCTTTTTGCAAAAAACAACATTCGATTGGTACTTTGTGGAAGAAGAAAAGAACGATTAGAAGCGCTTCAAAGAGAACTTGGTAAATTAACTGATGTAACAACATTACAGTTCGATGTTCGTACTAAAGAACACGTGTTTACAGCGATTGAATCTTTACCAGAAAATTTTAGTCGCATCGATATTTTAGTAAACAATGCTGGCAATGCACATGGTTTAAGTACCATACAAGATGGAGACACTGATGACTGGGATGCAATGCTAGATATCAATGTAAAAGGCTTGTTATATGTATCAAAAGCAATCATTCCAAAAATGATAGAAAGAAACAGTGGTTTTATCGTTAATATTGGCTCAGTTGCAGGAAAAGAAGTATATCCTAACGGAAACGTTTATTGTGCCTCAAAACACGCTGTAAATGCTTTAAATAAGTCGATGCGAATAGATTTAAACAAGTATAACATTCGTGTTGCTGCAATTCACCCTGGAGCCGTAGAAACAGAATTTTCTGATGTACGTTTTAAAGGAGATTCGGAAAAAGCAAAATCAATGTATTTAGGCTATAAAGCATTGCAAGCAGAAGACATTGCAGATATTATCCATTTTGTAGTGACCAGACCTTATCATGTGAATATAGAAGATTTAATTGTGTATCCAACAGCGCAAGCAACAGCTACAATTATAAATAAGAATTAATTTAATGAGTAACTATTCAAGGATTATAGCGGGTTGCATGTCTTGGGGAAATTGGGGAAAACAATTATCCACAGATGAAATGACTGGGCAATTAAATGTTACTTTAGAAGCAGGAATTACCACTTTTGATCATGCAGATATTTATGGTGATTATACTACAGAAGCACAATTTGGTAAGGCATTTATTCAAAGTAAGATCGCAAGAGAAGACATTCAATTGATTTCAAAATGTGGCATCCAATTAGTTTGAAAAACGAGAAACAATACCATTGGGCATTATGAGTATTCTAAATCCTATATAATTCAAAGTGTTGAACGCTCTTTAAAAAATTTGCAAACAGAATATTTGGATCTATTACTACTTCATAGACCAAGTCCGCTGATGCATCCGACAGAGATTAACGAGGCAATTTCAATATTGCAATCAGAAGGAAAAATTAAGGAGTTTGGAGTTTCAAATTTTATGCAATCGCAAATAGAACTGATTGAAACAGCCCAGAAAATCGCTGTAAATCAAATAGAATTTTCTTTAACAGAAAACTCAGCCATGGTTAATGGCTCCTTAGATGCAATGCAAATTAATGCAATAACACCAATGTGTTGGAGTCCGATAGGAACTGTTTTTAAAGAGGAAACAGCACAAACCATAAGGATTAGAACTGTACTAAAAAAACTGTGTAAAAAACACAATGCAACAGAAGATCAATTGTTGCTAGCATGGATATGTAAACATCCTGCAAAAATTCACCCTGTTATTGGAACCACCAATAAAAACCGGATCCAGAATGCTCAAAAAGCAACTAAAATAGAATTAGAATTAGAAGATTGGTTTGAATTATTAGAAGCAAGCCAAGGACATGCAGTAGCCTAAACAAGTATGATAAATAAACGCCTTTTAATAAAAAACCTAATGTCTCATAATGATGAGAATAGTTTTTATGACAAAAAGCAAAAATTATCATTGCATAATAAAGAAGGCAAAGCAAAGTTTATCAAACATATCTGTGCATTATCAAATTCGAACCCAACAAACAATTCTTATATCGTTATTGGTATAGAGGATGAAGTAAACAAAATTGTTGGTGTCGATTTTTTTGATGACAGCAAAATTCAAAACTTAGCAAATGCGTATTTAACAAATTCACCAAAAATTCAATACGAAAATGTGCCTTTTCCAACCTTACCTCGTCATAAGGTAATTGGGTTGGTTACTATTTCTCCAAATAATAAGGTTACATCACTTGCAAAAAACTCTTGGAAGTATAAAAAAGGGTCTGTATTTTTTAGAAGAGGAAGCAATTCAATGCCTTCTAAAGGTGATTTCGAACTTAAAAACACAAACCAAACAATAGTAGAAGCGATTGAAAAAAATGCTAAAAGTAATATCGAATTAACATTAAATGGAGTTTTTGATTTTATCAACAATCATAAAAAAGAATACAATCCACAATACAAGGTTTTTAATGAGCAGTTTGTATTGTGTTGGGCAGGAAAAAGAACAACAATCAAAGGAGAAGAATTCTTCTCTAGAGTAGATATTGAATTGATAAATGAACAAGTGCGCTTGTTTTTTTCAGCCTTAGATGAAGTACAAATTAGTTACAATTCGCATTCGTTTATTATTACTGAATATATACTGCTTGGAATAGAT
>JAESTN010000139.1 GCA_016763595.1 Flavobacteriaceae bacterium
TATAAGCCCATAATTTTATGGGCTTTTTTTTGTATTTCACAATAAGTTTAATGCATTTTCGGGTTGTTTGCCCTGGGGAAACACAGGCGTAAATACCTGATTTACTACCATTTACTATAACTATAATTTTCCACAAGTAAAATTGACAAGAGTTTTGGTACATTGGTGTTAAAATAAATTGTAGACAAGAATTTAAGGTTCCATATATGTAGAATACAGTATCGATAACCGAAAACTTTGATCTTGATTTAACCAGTTGGCAATTAGTCAGCAAAAAATAAAACAATAATTATGTATAAAATTAAAACGGCAGAAAAAACGACTTCACAAAAGGTAGATGCTGCGCATATTACCGTAGTAAAAAACATTCTTAAATACAGAGAAGTTGTGAAGCTTGACCATCATAGAATGGCCGAAAATAATGGTGCTGAGACTCCGCCTGCTATTGTTTCTATTTTTGCGGATGATTCTAGGATTGTTTCTGAACTTTTAGCTAAAAACCAATTGATAGGAATAGACATGCCTTTCAAAATTCTTGCATATACTGAACCAAATTCTCAGAAAGCATCTTATGCCTATACCTCTGCTGAATTTATTCAAAGAAGACATGCTTTAAATGATCAAGATGTTACAGGGTATAAAGAAGTAATCGATGCTATTGTTGGGCAACTTCCTCAAAATTCAATTTCAGAAACTGATTGTTTAACGGTTAACAATGGCTTTGGAATACTTCACATTACATCTGACTATACTTTTAATTCGACCATAGATAAAATCAGGGAACTTGTACATGATAATCAAACCAATCGATGGTTTTCTCAAATTGATTTGCAGAAAGATGCAATGGGCTTTGACATAGCTATTGGTGCTACAATGCTGTGTCTCTTTGGAGTTCCAGAAGTAGGTGCCGAGGCGATGTATGATGCAACAAAAATTGGATTGGATGCCTTTTGTCAAAAAGTGCTCGTTTATGAAGATACAGATGGCCTTGTACATGTCGCTTTTAATGATGCCACTAAATTTGGAGAATTGTATTATGGAAAAACCAATGAAGGTCAAATAAAAGTAAAAAACCAAATGACCATAGGTTTAACGAATGCTGTGACAAATTCAGAGAAATAACAAAACAAGCTGCCAATACCCTATAAAATTAATTGCTAGTATACCCTTACTTATAAAAATACTTATGGGTTTTCTATTCTGTTTGTAAGTATTAAAGTAATTTTAAAATTGGGAAAAGTATGAACTATAAAAAAAGCACTATGAAAAACATTGTACTAGTTTTCGCACTATTATTACTGATTTCATGTACAAAGAATGAGGAAGAAATTAACTATCCTTCTTGTTTTAAAAGTGATGTACAGTCCGTTCTAAATGCTCCTGTTAGAGCCAAGAAACCCAAAATAGAAAAGCTCACATATAAAGGCAATACAGTTTATATATTCTATCCTAATTACTATGATCATGCTCCCTACGGTGTTGTAGACGAAGACTGTAATGAAATATGTACAATTGGTGGTTATGGTGGAAATGAGAACACCTGTGGAGACTTGAACGACTTGGTCTTTGTTGAAACTGTCTGGGAAGATCCAAGGTAATAATGTAGTTTCCCCATATTTTAAAATAGCTTAATCTTAAACAAATTCGCTTCCAAATATTAAAAAAATGAAAAAGAATCAAATGAAAAAAAGTAAATTATTAAATTTAAAATATGTGCTATACTTAGGTGTTATAATTACACTCATTTCTTGTACACCAGAAGAAACTGAATGTGAAACTGAGACCGTATGCTATGGTGATGGAAACTGTATTGAAAAACCAATACCTGGAACTTGTTTTAACTAATTTTAGCGCTTTAATCGAAGTTCGTCAAATCTTTTTTTGATTTGGTTTTAGATAAAAAATATAAACAAAATATAGTAACAAAAAAACAAAAAAAACTATGAAATTAATTACAATCAAAATGGCAGGTAATGAATCAGAACTATTCGTATTAAGGAGTAAGTTAGAATCAGAAGGAATAAAGTGTTTTATGAAAAATGAGTTCACAACACAAGTAATGAATTATTTACCAACTGGAGTTGAGCTTCAAGTAGTAGATTCAGAATTAAAAAGAGCGAACGAAATTATCAATCAAATAGAAGCTTCCTAAAAAACTGCTTACAACAAAGTACATTTATATAAAACAAGCTGTGGGAAAAAACTACCTATAGACATTTTATAGGGTTACAAAGAAATTCTTGAGACACAAGTTAGAAGAATAGTACTGTTAATAGTAATCAGTAGCCAATAGGTTTTGTCCTGTAACATGGTTGTACGCATCAACAATGAGTTGAAATGTCACATTAAGCTCTTCTATAGACTGTGGAGTATAAAGCATCACAAAGCCATTCCATCTATCCACTTGTTGCAACGCAAATGGATGAAAAATTGCCCAACAAGTTTCCACAGCTTCAGCGGCCCTCGTTGGTTCTAAAAAGATGTGTAAACTCCCATCATCATGAATGTGGCCAAATTCTCGACCATCTATTAATGCATTTGGAACAGACACGGTTACTTGGTCGGTTAACCACAAAGCTTCCCATCCTGCAATTACTGACGGACGATTCTCAATTCCAGCAATGGAATATACTCTTCGAAATAATTCTTCGTGAACTTCGGGTACCAGTTCAACACCGATCTGAACATGTGGTATCCCCGTGGTGGTTTCTGGACGAACACCGGGTCGTTGAGATAGTTTTACCGTAGTAGTAACATTCACTTCAATACCATCATCTCCAGTACCATCGTCGCCAATACCATCATCTATTTTGAAATTATCGGTACTACATGAATTCACAACTAAGAAGATCAATAGTAATATTAACCTATTGATACCTCTATTTCTTAGTATGTTGATTGATAGTAACGACATATTTTCAATGACTAGTACCCTCAAAGATATACCAAATGCGATGGATTTCGATTAAAACTGAAGGTTTTATTTGAATAATTAATTTTATTACTGGCAACTAAGCAGCTATTAATCAATCACTTATTATTTTACGCTAAAGATTTTTTTAAAAAAAATTCAGAAGATTTACACGAACAGATGCAGAATATATGAAGTGAAATTGATAGACGTTATTATTAAAAACAGCATTGCGGCAACCATGTTGGTCTAAACAGCGTCTTAATTAATAAACATTGCATAACATGAAAATCTCAACCAAAGGAAAGTATTATGGCAACCTAAACTCAGAGATGTCATTGAATGGTCTTTTATTAACAAAATACGATTACCATGAAGATATAACTCCTTGGCATTACCATGAAAA
>JAESTN010000140.1 GCA_016763595.1 Flavobacteriaceae bacterium
AAAAAAGGGAATCATATTTGGAGCCTTAGATGCCAATTCAATAGCTTGGAAAACAGCAGAACGCGTACATGAAGAAGGCGGTGAATTTGTACTTACAAATGCACCAATTGCTATGAGAATGGGACAAATTAATGAACTTGCAGAAAAAACGGGATCACAAATTATTCCTGCAGATGCGACATCTTTAGAAGATTTGCAAAATTTGGTTGAACAGTCCATGGAGATTTTAGGAGGTAAAATTGATTTTGTTTTGCATTCCATTGGAATGTCTGTGAATGTTAGAAAAGGAAAAGCTTATACTGATCAAAATTATGAATGGACTAAAAAAGGAACAGATGTTTCGGCAATGTCATTTCATAAAGTGATGCAAACCTTATATAAAAATGATGCGATGAATGAGTGGGGTAGTATTGTTGCACTGACCTATATGGCTTCACAACGTGTGTTTCCAGATTATAATGATATGGCAGATAATAAAGCCTATTTAGAGAGCATTGCTCGTAGTTTTGGATACTTCTTAGGGCGTGATCAAAAAGTACGCGTAAACACCATTTCTCAGTCTCCAACACCAACAACAGCTGGTAGTGGAGTGAAAGGTTTTGAAGGTTTTATTAAGTATGCCAATGAAATGTCTCCATTAGGAAATGCAACAGCGGCAGATTGTGCAGATTACACCATTTCTATGTTCTCTGATTTAACAAGGAAAGTAACCTTGCAAAACTTATTTCATGATGGAGGTTTTTCTAATGTTGGCGTAAGTGATAAAGTAATGGAAGCATTTACAGAAGAGTAAAAATTAACTTTAATAGATCAAAATGCAAATCATTTCAGTTTGCATTTTTTATGCCTTTTTAATGGATAAGATAAGATTAATAGAAAACGAAATTGCTGCGTTAAGAAATGAATTAACGAATCATGAATTATATAATTCCTTAGAGAAAATAAACGATATTCAGTTGTTTATGAAGTCTCACGTATTTGCTGTATGGGATTTTATGTCTCTTTTAAAAGCATTGCAACAAAAATTGACCTGTGTTAGTTTGCCGTGGATGCCTGGTGAAAATCCAGTTTTAGCTAGGTTTATAAATGAAATTGTACATGGAGAAGAAAGTGATGTTAATGAACTAGGAGAGCCAAAAAGTCATTTTGAAATGTACTTAGAAGCAATGCATCAAATTGGAGCGAGTACTAGTGAGATCTCTAAATTTATTTCTAAAATAAAATCAGGAAAATCAGTTGATGAGGCCCTTGATCTTATGGAGGTTCCAAAAGAAGTTGCTGATTTTGTGAAATTTACGTTTCAGGTTATTGAAACCAATAAAGCACATATTATTGCTTCTTGCTTTACCTTTGGTAGAGAAGATTTAATTCCGGATATGTTTTTAGAAATTGTAAAAAAATCAGAAAAGGAAGAAAATAAGAAGTACAATAAACTAAGCTATTATTTAAAGAGGCATATAGAATTGGATGGTGATGAACATGGCCCTTTATCTTTAAAAATGATTCAAGAATTATGTGGTAATGATGAACAGAAATGGCAAGAGGTACTCTATTATGCTAAAGAATCATTGCAAAATCGAATAGCACTGTGGAATGGAATTGCCAAGCAGATAGCGGCTGAAGTCTTTGTGTAATTTTTGCAGGTACAATGATATATATAAAATGCAAATCGCTTGGATTTGCATTTTTTGTTTACATTAGCAAAAACCAAATTCATGTTAGGATTAAGAACAACTATTTATAAAGTATCAGATTTGCAAAAAGCAGCAGATTGGTATGCAGGTATTTTTGAAACCAACCCTTATTTTGTAGAACCTTTTTATGTTGGATTTAATATTAAAGGATTCGAATTAGGATTGTTACCAGAAGACGGAGTTACGGCCAAATCAGACAATGTATTGAGTTATTGGGGTGTTGAAAAAATTGATGAAGTGTATCAACGATTTTTAGATGCTGGAGCTATTGAACATGAAAAACCAACCAATGTTGGAGGAGAAATAATGGTTGCTTCTGTTAGAGATCCTTGGCAAAATGTCATCGGAATTATTTACAATCCAGAATTTAAAAATCCTGTATAAATTGGCGTTGAAATTCTCCATAATTGTTCCTGTATATAACCGTCCCAAAGAAATTGATGAGTTATTAGAAAGTTTAACAAAACAAGATTTTCCGGATGATTTCGAAGTGCTAATTATTGAAGATGGGTCTATAGAAAAGAGTGAAAACATTGTTGAGAAATATAAAAATCAACTCGATTTAAAATATTACTTCAAAGAAAATACAGGGGCAGGAGCAAGCAGAAACTTCGGAATGCAACAGGCATTGGGAAATTATTGTATCATTCTAGATTCGGATGTGCTAGTCCCAAAACAATATCTATCAGAAGTATCTAAAGCATTAACCGAAAACTATACAGACGCATTTGGTGGTCCTGATGCAGCGCATGAAAGTTTTACACCCTTACAAAAAGCAATTAACTATTCCATGACCGCAGTTTTAACAACTGGCGGAATTCGTGGAAAGAAAAAAGCCGTAGGGAAATTTCAACCAAGAAGTTTCAACTTAGGGTTGTCTAAAAAGGCTTTTGAGTTAACCAAAGGTTTCTCTAACCTAAAAGTGGGTGAAGACATCGATTTAACGTTTCGGTTGTGGGAAACTAACATGGAAACCCAATTGATAGAAAATGCTTTTGTATATCACAAACGTAGAAGTAGCATCAAACAATTCTTTAAACAAACATTTGCTTTTGGTACTGCAAGACCACAATTAAACAAACGCTATCCAGAAACTGCGAAATTGACCTATTGGTTTCCTTCATTATTTATTATGGGGTTTGATGTCAGTGTAATTGCTGCTATCTTTGGAATTTGGCAATTGCTCGCTTTTTATGGGGTTTATTTCTTCTTTATTTTTATCGATTCACTATTCCAAAACAAAAGTGTTATCGTTGCTTTTTTGAGCATCATTACCACGTTTACACAGCATTTAGGCTATGGTTTTGGTTTTTTAGAATCCAAGTTTTTTAAAAAATAAAAGCCCTCAATTTCTTGAGAGCTTTATGTAAATAGTCATAAGACTTTATTTATTTCTCAGGATTCAAAATTCCTAATATATATCCTTTTGTTAAATATTTCTTAGCCACATTTTG
>JAESTN010000012.1 GCA_016763595.1 Flavobacteriaceae bacterium
AGCAGGTGCCTCCGTTTTTAAAAACAGTTTATTTTCCGCTTCTGTAAATTTAAGGAACACAGATATAACCTCTAGTTATTACGGAAACAATAGCACAACACAAGAAGAGTATTTTAATTTTTCTCAAGCTGGAGCTGTTTTTGTATACAAAACCTACGAGAACAGTGACTGGTCAAAGTTTGCATTTAGCTTTAACTATTCTATTAGAAATGACTATAAAGATCGTTTTTTAAGTAGCGGGAATAGTGGATTCTCTACTTTTACAGAATTTCCCCTTGATACTGAAAACCCAAAAACTCAATATACAAATGCAGATTCTCAAAGATTTTCAAATACAACTAGTGGCGAATTAGCTGAATACAATTTTGCCCTCTCTGGTGTATATCAAAATGATTTACATTTAGGAGTAGCCGTGAACACCTATGATTTAAAATTCTCCCAACGATCAACTTTAAGAGAGCAAAACAATGACGGAAACGGAAATATTTTAAACGCTAAATTTTATCAAGAAAACATCACAACTGGCACAGGTTTTTCTTTAAGCGCAGGAGCCATCTATAAAGCGACTAAAAGTTTGCGTTTTGGATTTTCGTACCAATCTCCAACTTGGTTTACAGAAATGAATGAAGAAAGCAACATTTTAAATAATGACGGTTTCTTTGGGGATACAGAAATTGAAGTAACAGGAAGTAATACTATTTATGACAATACAACGGGAAACAACTTTCCTGTTCAAGGGTTTTCTTACAAATTAAAAACCCCAGCTAAAACCACAGCAAGTATTGCATATATTTTTGGAAGTAACGGATTAATTAGTGCTGATTACACCATCAACGATTATAAAAAAATGAAATTATCTAATGCTGATTTCAATACAGAAAATCAATTCTTTAATGATCAACTAAGAAATTCTTACACATTAAATATTGGTTCCGAATGGCGTTTTAAAGCATTAAGTTTACGTGGAGGCTATCATTACGAACAAAGTCCCGACGCCAACGCCATTGAATCAGACAACATCAAAGGATATTCTTTTGGAGCTGGCTATAATTTTGGTAATACAAAACTAGATTTCGCCTATCAAAACAAATCAAACACCCAACAATACAGTTTCTACCCTCAATACAATCAAGTAAATGCAGCTGAATTAAATCTTGACAACAGGATAATTACGGCAACGCTTACCATCAATTTATAAAAATATTTATCCTAAAAAATTGCAAAGACCTCAAAGGAAATAAACCTTTAAGGTCTTTGCAATTCATTCATATTTTTACCTTAATTTTGCTGAACATTTGTTCCCTACATTCAGTAGCACAACTTAAACAACATTATGAGCGAAATTTCAATTTCAATTCAGAATACAAACAACGATACTATTGTAAAATTTGCAAGTAACACGATCTTAATTAATGGGGGAAGCTACGAGTACAATAATATAGATGACGCTAAAAACGCACCTTTAGCGCAACAATTATTTCATTTACCATTTGTGAAAAAAGTTTTTGTAACTGCTAATTTCATTGCAATTCAAAAATTTGATATTGTTGACTGGGCAGATGTTCAAGAAGAAGTACGTGAACAAATTGAAGCTTATTTACAAGATGGAAATTTAGTTGTAAAAGAAGAAACTACTAAAAAGAAAGCAATAGAAGTGTATGCTGAAGTGACTCCAAATCCATCTGTAATGAAATTTGGAACTACGCAATCTTTGACGACTACTGATGTTGAGTGTAAGAATATAGATGAAGCAAATGAAACATCTCCATTAGCTCAAGCACTATTTCATTTCCCATTTGTAAAAGAAGTTTTTATTTCTGAAAACTACATTTCTATTACAAAATTTGAAATGGTTGAATGGAATGAAATTCACCCAGAAATAAGAAATTTTATTCGTAATTACTTACAAGAAAACAAAACAATTATAAAACAATTACCAAAAGAAGAAACGTCAACGAAAGAAATTACACAAACACCTATTGAAAATCTAGATGAAACTTCTGCAAAAATTGTAAGCATCCTAGATGAGTACATAAAACCTGCCGTTGCTTCTGATGGTGGTAATATTGCTTTTAGATCTTATGATCCAGAAAGTAAAGTTGTACGTGTTATTTTACAAGGTGCTTGTAGCGGCTGCCCTTCATCAACAATTACGTTAAAAAACGGAATTGAGACGATGTTAAAAGACATGTTACCAAATAAAATTAATGAGGTTATAGCAATTAACGGATAAAATCATGTCAGCAGAACACATTAAACCCTATAAAGATTCGGACAAAGGAAAGAAAGAGCAAGTTGCTCAAATGTTTGATAATATTTCTAAAAACTATGATGGTTTAAACCGAGTTATCTCATTTGGGATTGATGTTAAATGGCGTAAAAAAGTAGTTGCAATTATTGGAGAAAAGAATCCAAAACAAATTTTAGACATTGCTACTGGAACTGGAGATTTAGCAATAATGATGGCTGCCTTAAACCCAGATAGAATTATTGGATTAGATATTTCTGCAGGAATGCTAGACGTCGGAAAGCAGAAAATTGCGAAAGCAAATTTATCGGACATAATAGAAATGATTGTTGGTGATTCTGAAAACATGCCTTTTGATGACAATACCTTTGATGCCATTACAGTTTCTTTTGGTGTTCGAAATTTCGAAAATCTTGATAAAGGCTTAAAAGAAATTAAACGCGTTTTAAAACCTGGCGGAACTTTTGTTGTATTAGAGACCTCTGTACCAACGAAATTCCTATACAAACAAGGGTATCGTTTTCATACTTCAGTAATTTTACCAATTATTGGAAAACTATTTTCTAAAGACAAAGTTGCTTATTCATATTTATCTGAATCTGCAAATTCTTTTCCTTTCGGAGAAAAATTCAACAATATTTTACTGAAAAATGGGTTTACTACAGCAACAGATAAACCAGTAACTTTTGGAGTAGCCTCTATTTACACCGCTACTAAGTAAAAAATGAAAAAACTACAACTTGTATTTTTAGGCGTATTAATTTTAGCTTCGAGCGCTCTATTTGCTCAAGCAGACAGAGTTATTAATAAACCGAACTTTGATAAAATAAAATTACACTTTGGATTTTATTTAGGACTAAATCAAAATGATTTTAAGGTAAATTACAAAAACAGCAACTACGCAAACGCAAATGTTAGTATAGAACCAACAAGTGGTTTTAATGTTGGCTTAATTGCTGATTTACGATTACATAAAAACATCAATCTTCGTTTTGAGCCAGGATTGGTTAGCAACTCTAAAGTTTTAGCTTTTACACATATTAACACCAAAAGAGATAGCATAAGAGAAATTGGCTCTACCTATTTACATTTACCTGTACTATTAAAATTTAGCACAGACAGAATGGACAATATTAGGCCTTATGTTTTAGCTGGATTTTCTTTGGATTATAACTTTTCTAGTAATCAGAAAAATGCAAATGACAATTCTGGTGGTGAATTTAGAATGAAAGCTTTTAATTATATGTATGAGGTTGGAATTGGAATAGACATCTACCTAAACTACTTCAAGTTTTCTCCATCAATTAGAGGTGTTTTTGCCATAAACAATGAATTGGAATACGATGCAGATTCTAATAGTCAATGGACTTCTCCTATACACTTTTTAGGAACTCGAGGCATCTTTCTTAATTTTTCTTTTGAGGGCAATTAAACTCTTTTAAACTCACTCAATAAAATTGCCGTTGCTGTTGCAACATTTAAACTTTCTGTTTGCTGAATACCTCCAAACCTTGGAATCGAAATTTTAGAATCTATTACCTCTCTAATTTCATCAGAAATACCGTTTGCTTCGTTTCCCATGATTAAGATTGCCTCTTTTGGCAAATTACTTTCATAGACATTTTCACCATCCATATCTGCAATAAAACTTGGCAGACTTGTAGCTTCTAAAAAAGGAATTAAATCTTCATATACAATTTCTACTCTCGTTAAAGACCCCATAGATGCTTGCACAACCTTTTGATTAAAACAATCTACAGTGTTTTTTGAACACACCAATTTAGAAACACCAAACCAATCACACAATCGAATAATAGTTCCTAAATTACCCGGGTCATTAATTTCATCTAAAGCAACAATTAGCCCTTTATTTGAATCTGAATTTGTTTCAGGTATCTTAAACAATCCCAATACTTTATTTGGAGATTTTAGTTGACTAATTTTCTTTAGCTCAATATCTGAAACAGTCACTAACTGCTCATCACTCAAACTAGATCTATAATCTTGGGTTACAAATAACTTCTCAATTAGAAAATTGGAGTTCAATAACTCTTCTATAACTTTAACTCCTTCTGCAACAAATAATTTATGTTTTTGTCTATACTTTTTTTGCTGTAAACTTGTTATCAGTTTTATATGATTTTTTGATAAACTCATTAATTAATTTTAAATTAGAAAACCCGTCTAAAAACAGTACTTTTGGAACGAGTAATAGTCTGTACAAAGCTAATGAAAAAAGTTTCTTTATATTTTTTTATAATCTTAATAATATCTTCATGTAATTCTGTTAAAAGAGTTGCAGAAAAAGAGCAGTTACTAAAAACATCTACAATAATTGTAGATGGTAAAAAAAACAGGAATCTTCAGTTAAACGACTATGTAATTCAAAAACCAAACTCTAAACTATTAGGATTACCCGTATCTGTATACTTTCATAACATAGGAAACCCAAACGCTCCTAAAACTCCAAAAGAATGGGGCATACAAAACCCTAAAAAATACACCTTTTTTAAAAGGTTGTTTTCAGAAAAACAGAGTATTGGTGTAGCTAACTCAACCATAAAACTTAATAACTGGTTTTTAAAAAATGGAGAATCACCAGTAATTATTGATGATTTTAAAACTAAAAAAACTGTTAAATCCTTAAATACTTATTATAAAACTATTGGTTTTTGGAATAATACAGTTGTCGCTGTAAAAGACTCTTTAAAAGAAAAAAAAGCAGCAATCACCTACCACATAACTAAAAACAACCCTGTATTTATTGATTCTATAACAACAAACATACCTTCTTTAACCTTAAAAACTATTTACGAAAGAGACGCTGTAAATTCTTTTCTAAAAAAAGGAGATCAATACAATCAAGATAATTTTAAGAATGAGGTTAATAGAATAGTGAAATTATTTAGAAACGCTGGAGTTTCTAATTTTTCTGACAGTTATATCTATTTCGATGTTAATGATGAGTTAGGCCTAAAAACAAATGTAAAAACAACAATTGCACAGAATGCCATTGTAACCACCATTAACGGAACAGAAAAATCCACACCTTTTCAAATACAAAAAATAACTCAAGTAAACGTCTACACAGATTACACATTCAACAAAGAAAATCAACCCTATTTAGACTCCATCTCTTATAAGGGAATTCAGTTTTTTGCACATGAAAAAATTAAATACAACCCAAAATATTTAGCGCAATCAATATTTATCAGAGCGAATCAAATATACTCAGACACCTTACGTAATTTGACGCGAAATCATTTAAAATCTTTAAACAATTTTAAAGCAATAAGTATTAATTACCAAACTATTAAAGATTCATTATTAATAGCAAATATTAGATTAACACCTCAAAAAAAATATTCAATTGGCGCAGAAACAGAACTTACGCATTCTAACATTAGAAAACTTGGATTTTCTGGCAAACTCTCAGTAACAAATAGAAATTCATTTAAAGGTGCAGAATTGTTTAAGTTCTCTTTTACAGGCTCATTTTTTAACACATCTACACAACCAGGCAACAATAGTGGGTTTTTTAATGCATGGGAGTTAGGAGTTGATCTTTCTTTAGAAATACCAAGGTTTTCTGCTCCATTTGGTTTAAATAAATTTGTCCCAAAAGAAATGTCTCCCAAAACATACTTTTCTATCGGTACAGGGATTCAAAAAAATATTGGTTTAGATAGGCAAACTATAAACGCAAATATTAATTATAGCTGGAAATTTAACAAGAGAAAATCCATTAACCTTGAGCTGTTTAATGTACAATACATTCGGAATTTAAATAACGCTGAGTATTTTAATATTTATAGTTCTGAATACAATAAATTAGTTCCAATTGCTCAAAAATTTAACAACTTTTCTTTAACAACATCTAATGCTCCAGAGTTTATGAATTTGGTCAAAGATGATCGTAATTTTCAAACTAACAATCCTACTGAGTACAGCGATAATTTAAATGTAAACAACAGGTATGCAATTATTACATCTAACTTTATTATACCTACAATTGCGTACACTTACACCTATAATAACCAAAAAACATATAAAGATAATAACTTTTCATTCTTTAAAGTTAGAATCGCAAATGCGGGTAATTTGGTTTCCTTATTAAGCAATCAGAAAAATAAAAATGGAGTAAAAACCATTGCAGACACACCTGTTGCTCAGTACTTTAAAGCTGATATTGAATATAAAAAATTCTGGAATGTTTCTAGAAGTTCTGTCTTAGGATTTAGATCCTTTTTAGGTGTTATTTTAGCCTATGGTAATTCTGGCATTCCATTTACCAAAAGCTATTTTGCTGGTGGGTCAAATGACATTAGAGCTTGGAAAACTTACGAATTAGGTTTGGGCTCCTCTCCCCCAGGATTAGAATACAATGTTGGTAACTTTAAATTTTTAACTAGTTTAGAATATCGATTCGATTTAATTAGTAGTTTAAAAGGTGCTTTATTTATTGATGCTGGTAATATTTGGGATATTTCTAATTCGAGTTTCACAGACGAAAAAGCTAAATTTAATAGTTTCTCTTCATTACAACAGATTGCTGTTGGATCTGGGTTTGGAGCCAGATATGATTTCAACTTTTTAATTTTACGCTTGGATATTGGGTTTAAAACTCACGAACCCTATTTATCAGGCGGTAAATGGTTTAAAAACTTCAATTTTAACAATGCTGTTTACAATATAGGAATCAATTATCCTTTTTAAATTAATCTCCAGACGATAACGTTTTCGTTATTTATAAAAAAAAAGCCAATCCATTTATTTAAAAAATGCCTAGTTTTGTGACAACAAATTTTTTGTAAAATTCAAACAACACTACATGAATCATTTAATAAAACCAGGAGTTGCAACAGGAGATGCAGTTCAAGAAATTTTCAAATTAGCAAAAGAAAAAAAATTCGCGCTTCCAGCTGTTAATGTAACTGGATCTACTACTGTAAACGCAGTATTAGAAACAGCAAAAGAATTAAATTCTCCAGTAATAATTCAGTTTTCTAACGGTGGAGCATATTTTAACGCTGGGAAAGGTTTATCTAATGAGAATGAAAAAGCTGCTATTGCAGGAGCTATTGCAGGAGCTAAACACGTGCACTTAATGGCAGAAGCTTATGGAGTCCCAGTTATATTACATACAGACCATGCAGCAAAAAAGTTATTGCCTTGGATTGATGGCTTATTAGATGCTAGTGAAAAGCATTTTGCCGAAACAGGAAAATCGCTTTACAGTTCTCATATGATTGATTTATCTGAAGAACCAATTGAAGAAAACATCGAGACTTGTAAAAAATATTTAGCTCGTATGAGTAAAATAGGAATGACTCTAGAAATTGAATTAGGAATTACTGGTGGTGAAGAAGATGGTGTTGATAATTCTGATGTTGATGTTTCTAAATTATATACACAACCTGAAGAAGTTGCTTATGCGTATGAGGAGTTAATGAAAATAAGTCCGAGATTTACAATTGCTGCTGCATTTGGAAACGTACACGGAGTTTACAAGCCTGGTAATGTAAAAT
>JAESTN010000141.1 GCA_016763595.1 Flavobacteriaceae bacterium
CTTTTTATAAAAAATAGAGCAAAATTTACGGCTCAAATGAAATCGAAATCAATCGCCGTATTTAACTCGAATGATATTTTTACTACAGGTGCAGATAGTACACTACCTTTTCACCAGCATAGAGATATTTTCTACTTAAGTGGTGTGGATCAGGAAGAAAGTATTTTAGTGTTATTTCCTGATGCAATCAATCCAAGTCATAGAGAAGTATTGTTTGTTACTGAAACAAATGAGCACATTGCAATCTGGGAAGGTGCAAAACTAACCAAAGAAAACGCGACAAAAACTGCTGGAATACAAACGGTGTATTGGTTGAGTGATTTTGATAAAATCTTTTTTGATTTAATGACAGAATCAGAAACGGTGTATTTTAATACCAATGAACATTACCGTCAGTCTGTAGCATTAGAAACAAGAGAAGATCGTTTTATAAAAAAAGTAAAAGGAGATTTCCCAGCTCATAATTGGGCAAAAAGTTATCCTATTTTACAAGATCTAAGAGGTGTAAAAGAACCAGAAGAAATTGAGCTATTGCAAACTGCCTGTTCTATTACAGAAAAAGGGTTTAGAAGAATTCTTGGTTTTGTAAAACCTGGAGTAATGGAGTATGAAATAGAAGCTGAGTTTATGCATGAGTTTCTAAGAAACCGCTCTGAAGGATTTGCGTATACGCCAATTATAGGTTCAGGATATAATGCCTGTGTATTGCATTATATTGAGAACAATCAAGCATGTAAAGCAGGCGATATGTTGTTGATGGATGTTGGAGCAGAATATGCAAATTATTCTTCTGATATGACACGTACAATTCCTGTTTCAGGAAAATTCACCGTCAGACAAAGAGCCGTGTATAACGCTGTTCATAGGGTAAAGGACGCAGCAACTGAGATGCTAATTCCAGGAACAATTTGGGCAGAATACCATAAAGAAGTTGGAAAAGTAATGACATCAGAGTTGTTGGGCTTAGGGTTGATAGACAAGGCAGATGTGCAAAACGAAGATCCTAACTGGCCCGCATATAAAAAATACTTTATGCATGGAACTTCACACCATATGGGCTTAGATACTCATGATTATGGTGCGTTAAAAACACCTATGAAAGCCAACATGGTTTTTACCGTTGAACCGGGAATTTACATTCCAGAAGAGAATATGGGTATTCGTTTAGAAGACGATGTAGTGATTCAAAAAACAGGAGCTCCATTTAATTTAATGCAAAATATTCCCATTGCTGCAGAAGAAATAGAAGATTTAATGAATCAATAGTTCTGTAGATAAATAAAAGTTAAAGCGGGTGAAAACTCGCTTTTTTTATGCGAAATAAAGTAGATTCGCCATTCTTAATTAATTCATGGTAAAAAATCCAACTAGAAAAAAGCAAGCTAAAATCCTTCGTGGTTTTAGAAAAGTACATCGAACGATGGGTGCAACTTTGTTTGTTTTCTTTTTTATTATTTCTGTAAGTGGGTTTTTATTAGGGTGGAAAAAAAACAGTTTTGGAGTTTTACAATCAAATACCCAACAAGGTTCTTCTACGAAATTTACCCAATGGTTGCCCTTAGATAGTTTAAAAAACAATGCAATTTTTTATTTACAAAAAGAGGTTGAAAATAGCCAGACGTTAGAAATAAAAAGAATAGACGTTAGCGAAACGAAAGGTGTTGTAAAATTTATCTTTACTGAGTATTACGGCGTTCAGTTGGATGGTTCTACAGGGAATTTGTTGTTGCTTGAAAGACGATATTCTGATCTTATTGAAGAGCTTCATGATGGTTCTGCTTTAGACACGTATTTTAAAACGACGGGTAATCCTATCAAATTAATATATACTACTCTAATGAGTATTGCTTTGTTATTGTTTACTGTTACTGGTTTTTGGCTTTGGTTGGGGCCAAAAAGAATGAGAAAAAGACAGTAATAAACCTTTCAAATTTGAAAGGTTTATTTATAGGTTGAAATAACTATTTATCTTTAGATGTGCATTGACAAATTTCTCTTTCAGGATGGTTTTCGTCATAAACTTGATAGCCCCAGCAATTTGGACATTGTGTGTTGTTTTCTTTCATAATTGAATGTAATTAGGAGTTCTTAGTCGTAAAAGATTTAAAAACATTCACAAGTATAAAAATAAATATCGCTGGCAAGACCCAACCCAAGCTAAATTCGGAGAACGGAATGTAACTTTGTATTCCCGTTAAACTTTCGGGATTGATAATAAATTTTAAAAAATCAGGAATACTAAATAAGAAAGTGATTCCAACAACAGCCTTAAAAACGACTGGTGTTGCAAATCTTTCTGGAAGTACATTTAATAAAATCAAAATGATGGTGATTGGGTAAATAAACATTAATACGGGTAACGCAATTACAATAATATAATGCACATCGAATTGCCCAATAATTACACCTAATAAACAACCAATAATTGCTGTAATTGTATATGCTTTTTGTGAATTTTTAAATAAACCTTTAAAATAGTCTGCTGTACCTGTGACAATTCCAACTCCAGTTGTAAAACAAGCTAAAGCAACTAATACACTTAAAAAAGTAGTACCAATGTTTCCTAAAGTTTGCGTACTTAAACTTGATAATATTTCTGTTCTTGTAGCTCCTTCTGCAAAAGTTGCACTAGACTGAACTCCGCTATAAATTAATCCTGCATAAATAGTTAATAAACCTATACCAGCAATAATTCCTGCTTTTGTAATGAGTTCTTTTTTTAAGGCAAAAGAAGTATCCTTTTTAAAGTTCATCGAGATTACCAAAACACCACCAACCACAATCGCTCCAATGGCATCAAAGGTTTGATAGCCTTCTAGCAATCCGCTTACAAAAGGGGTTTCAAAACTCGAAGGGTTGATGGCGGTTGGAGTTGTAGAAATTCCAATAAAAATAACAGCTAAAAGGATGATGATAATGAAAGGCGTTAAAAACTTCCCTATTAAATTCAATATTTTAGAACGGTTCATTACAAAGAGAAATACCAATGCAAAATAGAGGGTGCTTGTTAATAAAGAGGAAGTTCCAAAAAAGGGTGCAATTGCCATTTCGTGTGTTACAGATGCCGTTCTTGGTGCTGGTAACGTTATGGAAATAGTGTACACAATTAAACAATAGATTGTACTGAATGTTGGAGAGACTTTTTTACCAAAATCAAACATGGTTCCTTGTAACCGTGCGTGCGCTATAATTCCGATGATGGGAATAAAAACTGCAGTCACAAAAAAACCAAGGGTAACAATGCTCCAGTTTTCGCCAGATTGCACTCCTAAAAATGGTGGGAGAATTAAATTTCCTGCTCCAAAGAACATAGAAAACAACGCAAAACCAGTGATGAGAATTTCTTTTGTTTTATTCATTTACGAGCGTTTCTTAACGAGTAAAAAAACGAAGTTACTAACAATGTAAAGCAAAGAAATGCTAATGAATGAAAACTTAGCCGTAGAAAGATAAAAAGCAACTGTAGACCAATATTGTTTTAAGTTTCCTATAAGTAGTTTAATTAAACAAACATTCTCTATCGCATCGAAAACAGCAGTTAAAAACATGGTCCAAATCAATATTTCTCCAACTCTATAGAATGGCTTCTCAGCCCACAAACGTACATTTATTTTGTGAATTATAATTGATATGAATAGGGTGTAAATAAGTAAAAACAAAAAGTCGAACCCCAAACCAATACCTGCAAAAATTTTCGCCAATGGAGACCAAGAATCTAGTATCTCTTGTGAGCGTTCCAATGATTTTGCCAATTCAAAAGAAACAATTCCGTTTGGAGTTGTTGTGTTGGTTACATACGTGTCAAAATAAAGCATTGCAACAGATGTAATTAGTAATAAATAGAAAACTGAAAACGTAAGTTTTTTTTCGTTTCTTTTAGAAATTTTAGCAAAGGGAGTCGTGAACATTTTGAAGCAAATTTTTGTATTTTACTCACTAAAGATACATATTTTTGCCAAATGCTTAATTCTATTCTTTATAAAAATACGAGAATCTCTTTTTCAACGAAAGGGAAAGGAACTGCCGTTGTGTTGTTACACGGCTTTTTAGAAAACTCAACCATGTGGAATTCTGTTGCAGATTCTTTGTCTAAAAAGAATCGAGTTGTTTGTATTGATTTATTAGGCCACGGACAGACGGCGTGTTTGGGATATGTGCATACTATGGAAATTATGGCAGAAGCAGTAGGGGCAGTTTTAACACATTTAAAAATTAGAAAATCGGTGTTTATTGGACATTCCATGGGAGGGTATGTGGCGTTGGCATTTGCAGAGAAAAACCCAGACAATGTGAAAGGGTTGTGTTTAATGAATTCTACAACCAGAGCAGACAATGCCAATCGTGTAGATTTAAGGACTAGGGCCATTGAAGCTGTAAAAACAGAGTATAAAAACTTGGTGAGATTGTCTGTTTTAAATTTGTTTAGACCCAAAAATAGAATCCTTTTTAAAACAGAAATTATAGCGATAAAAGCAGAAGCGTTAAAAACGCCTTTGCAAGGGTATATTGCTGCTCAGGAAGGGATGAAAATCAGAAATGACCGGGAAGTACTGTTGCATTTTTCTCCATATAAAAAGATGTTTATTTTAGGTAAAAAAGACCCTGTACTAGATTGTAAAGAGTTGTTAGATCAGGTTAAAAATACTGAAGTAGAGGTTATTGAATTCCCCGATGGGCACATGAGTCATATTGAAAATAAAGAGGAATTAATAATTGCTTTAAAACGATTTGTGAAGTAAAAAAAAGAACAGTATGAAAGGAAAAAACATTGTATTTGTTGCAAAAAGCTTGGATGGATTTATTGCAGGGAAAAATAACGAATTGGATTGGTTAGAGATGGTTCCAAACCCAAAACACAACGACTTGGGGTTTGATGATTTAATGAATGAAATTGACGCCATTGTGATGGGGAAAACTACTTTTGAAACGGTACTAGGGTTTGGAGGAGAATGGCCTTATGAAAAACACCTATTTGTACTGAGTACTTCTTTAAAATCGATTCCAGAAAAATTGCAAGAAAAGGTAACTTTATTAAAAGGGTCAGTTCAAGAAATTCTAAAATCTATTCATGCAAAAGGATTTTACAATTTATATATTGATGGCGGTAAAACAGTTCAGAATTTTCTAAAAGAAGATGTAATAGATTCCCTTAGAATCACTACAATTCCAGTATTGCTAGGAGAAGGAATTCCGTTGTTTGATGCCTTACCGAAATTGGTGGAATTTACACATGTCAAGACAGAAGTATTTCTAGACCAATTGGTGCAAAGCCACTATAGTAGAAAGAGATAGAGACTGGTAAATTGTCCTTTATAGTGATAAAGAAGCATGCTAAAAAAAAATATAAAAAAACTCGCAATTAATCATTGCGAGTTTTTTTATGAATTGTAATTGTTTTACTTCTCTTTCAGCGCGTTCCAGCCTTGTGCTTTTAGTTCCATTTCTTGTCCAGCTCTTGTTACTAAATTCATTCCTTGGTTTTCGGCAGTAATATGTCCAATAATAGAGAAATTTGGGTTTCCTTTTATGTGGTCAA
>JAESTN010000142.1 GCA_016763595.1 Flavobacteriaceae bacterium
GCTTTCTTAAGAAATCTTCTAAGAATTCTAATTTTTCACTTCCAAGAATTATATAATTATATCCATCAATTTTTTGATGAATTTGAAAGCCACCTTTTTCTAAAGACACAATTTTAGAATTCCCCGTATATGTACCAGTCTCATTGGTAGGATCAGTAACTTTTGTTCCGTTTTGATTTACCCAATAGGATTCATCCTCATTTATAACATGGTACTTACCGTTGTGAAAAGCGCCTATTCCTTGGTATTTATTCGTTTTTAATACGGTGCCATCTAAACTACATAAAAAACCATGTAGGGTATAGTCCTGGGTGTACAAAACATAAACTCCACCACCTAAATGGCCTCCAAAATTGAACCACTCTTTTCCTAACTTTACTTGGCCCTCTTTATTATACTTATCAATTTTATTTGCTTTTCTTAATTCTTTAAACAATGCTTTTTCATCTGCTATTTTAGCAAATTGCCTTGTATTTACATTATAAATATATGCCTTAAAAGAATTATTTGGATACGTGACAATAGTTCCATTTCCTCTTGGCATCATAACATCTCCATAATGAGTAGACAAGGTGTTAAACGCTGAAATACTAGGTAAAAGAGACGCAGATTTCGTATGTGTATTGTAACTATAAATTTTTGTTGGCTCTTTGGATTTATCTAATAATAAGATGAATCCATCATACCTTTTAACAGCCTTGTAGGTATCAGCTTTCACAATAACATTTCCTAAATGGTCAATAATTCCGACAAACGCTCCGTTCTTAAAAACGGAAACATTGTTTTTATTAAAAACACCAATATCGGTAATATCCAAAGTCAATGCATCTGCTTTTTTCTGCCAAACAGTTTCTAAAGAGTCAATTCTTTTTGCTTCTTTTTCTCTTGCCAATCTAGCGTTTTCTTGTTTTAACTTCTCTATCTCAATCTTTTCTAGCTCTTCTTCAATGGTTACATATAAATCCAATAGTTGTGTGTAATCTTCAGATTTTCTATTTTTTACTAATTTAAAATAGTATCGAGCATATTTTTTTGCTTCATCATAGTTCTGCAACTCAAATTGAATTAAGGTTCCTAATCTAGCAATGGATGCTCTATTAACCGTATCTAAAAGTTTGATCGCTTTATTGAAGTTTTTTGCTGCTTCATCAATTTCTATATTGGAATAATTTTTTTGCGCTTTTCTAATGTAAACTCCTGCAATTTCTTCGTTTGTTTGACCGTGAAAAAAAGTGGAGGAGAGTATAAAAACTAGTATGAATAGTGTTTTTTTCATAGATAAGATGTTAAGTCAGTTCTTCTTAGTTGAGACTAGCTAATATAAGAAAAAATATAGACTCCTCTATTTCTTAGAGTTATACTCTTGTATGTTTCCATTTCCATCTAAAAAGAGTAATACAACATGGACTTCTGGATTGTTTTTTAAAAAGTGCATTGTCTTTTCTAATCCCATTGCCATAAAAGCGGTCGCATAGGCATCAACATCTGCACAATCTGATTGTGATATCACAGAAGCACTTAACAGATTACTTTCTGAAGCAAATCCTGTTTTTGGGTTTACAGTGTGCACGTATTTTTTACCCTCTTTAGTAATTCTAAACTTTCTATAGTTCCCGGAAGTTGCCATTGATTCATTTTCTAAACGAATGGTAGTTTGAAAAGATTGTGTGCCATCTGTGTTTGGTTTTTCTATAGCAACAGTCCAAAATTTTTCATTTTTATTTTTTCCTCTTGCCCTAATTTCCCCACCTATTTCAACCAAATAATTAGTGACATTTTTAGTCTCTAAAAAACGCCCAACCACATCAACCCCAAAACCTTTGGCTATTGAATTAAAATCAAAATATATTTGAGGATCACTTTTAAATACCTTCTTGTTTTTTACAGTTATCTTGTCAAAACCTACCAATTGCATCATCTTTAAAACAGCAACACTATCAATTTCTTTCTTTAACTCTTTAGAACCAAAACCATAGGCATTTACTAAATTACCAACCGTTGGATCAAAATAGCCATCTGTTGCAGCATAAATACGCTTCGATTTTTGCAATACCTCTTCTAAATACACATCAATAACTACAGTAGTATCTCCCTTATTAATTTTTGAAATATCCGAAGTTGGAATATAGGTAGACAATGATTTATTCATTAAATGAAACACACTATCAATTGATTTCTGAAAGGTATTTGGCCCATCATTTAAAAAAGTAATGTGATAGGTAGTTCCAAAAACAAATCCTTCTAACTGAACAATTTGTATCTCTTTTTTTGAATTACAAGACACTAAAACAATACCCAATAGGAGTAAAAAATACTTTTTCATTCTTAAAATTATATTAAAAACAAAGATACATGATTAAATACTCATAAAAACATCATAAAATATGGTTATTCGTTAATTTTTCACATTCAATTCTTTACATTTGCTCAACAAATAATTTTTAAGAAATAATGAAAAAAGCACTTCTATCCCTAACAGTTGTTTTCTTGCTAAGTTCTTGTGTATCAAAAAAAGAATACGCATCATTAGAGGCAACACATCAAAAAACTAAAGACCAGTTATTAGCCGTAAAAACTAATTTAACTAAGTGTTTAATTAACAACGAAAAAAATCAATCCCTTTCTACTCAGTACCAATCCAAAATTACTGACTTAGAAAGTACAGTTACAGAATTAAAGAAAGACAAAAGAAGAACCTTAGAGTTTGTAGACAACTTAACAGTACTTACGAAAGGGGCGAATGACAATATTAAAGAGACGTTGATTCAGTTGAGTAAAAAAGATCAATACATTAAATACATAAGAAAGGCAATGACAAAGAAAGACTCTTTGAATTTAGCAATTTCTTACCACTTAACGAAAGCCTTAAAAGATGGTTTGGATGATGAAGATATTCAAATTAAAGTAGAGAAAACAGTCGTTTTCATTTCGATCTCTGACAAGTTATTATTTAAGAGTGGTTCTTATAACGTAACAGATAAAGCATACAACGTATTGGCTAAAGTTGCTGATGTTGTAAATGCACAACCTAATATGGATGTGATGATTGAAGGTCATACAGATTCTCAAACAATTAAGAATGATGTATTAGAAGATAACTGGGATTTATCTGCTAAAAGAGCAACCTCTATTGCTAGAATCTTACAAACAAGATTTAAAGTATCACCGGGTAGATTAATTGCTGCAGGTAGATCTAGCTATGTGCCTTTAGTTGCGAATGACACACCAGCTAACAGAGCTAAAAACAGAAGAACAAAAATTATTATCATGCCAAGATTAGATCAATTCTTTGATTTATTAGAACAAAAAGCCGAGTAATTTTTTACTACATATTTTAAAAGCCCGTTTCTATGAAGCGGGCTTTTTTATTTGATACAAGTTTGGTATTTGTTGATCCTAACCTTTTCCATTATCTTAGCTAGAAAAACTATTTAAAAGGCACTTCTTCAAATGCAAACAAAACTCCCCATAGATTGTGATGTTCAATATTACGAAAGCTATATTGAAGAAGAGCAAGCAACTCAACTCTTTGAATTCATCTCAAAAGTTATGAATACAGACAATCACCAAATGCAATTAGAAAATGGAGAGCTCTTTGAAATGAACATAGGAAGATGCCTTTTTTTAGAGGAACATCTTTGGGACTTGCCATGCTTTATGGAAGTTCATGGTGAAAAAATTTCATGGCCTAAACCATTATTATATTACAAGCAAAAAATTGAAAAAATAACTGGTAAAAAGTTTGATGTAGGTTCTGTTTCCTATTATAAAGATGGTACAAAAGAAGTAACATACCATGTAGATTACCCGTATTTTGGTAATGTTGATTACATCCCTTCCTTAAGTTTGGGAGCTACGCGTACATTTGGATTAAAAAACATAGAAAATGCTTCTGATGAGCTCCAAATCCCTTTAAAAAATGGAGATGTACTTATTATGGGGCCAGATTGTCAATACACCTACGAGCATGCCATTTTAATCGACTCAGAAATTACACAGCCCAGAATAAATATTACTTTTTGGCAGCTAAATAAGTACATTTAAGAATCGCTATATTTTTCTAAAAAGCACTGTAGAAATTTCGAAAGCCTACTCCAAGACCTTAATAAAATCTTCAAAAGCCACATAATAGGGCTGGTCTTTAAACACTGGATTGTCTACACTTTCTGCGTTGGCAATACCAACTCCAGCAAACCAAACCTTGGCATTTTGCTTTTTAGCATGTGCTTTAAAAGTTTCCATCCATAAGACATCGTAGTCTTCTGGAGATTGAATGTTATTCGTAGTTTTTACCAATACAAAAATGGTAGGTTCTCCTTTTTTAAACAAGACAAACTGCGGATGCTTTTTTAATTCGCTATTAATAGCCACAAACTCATAGCCCATTACTTGTAGTTTTTTTCCTACAATATTCATCCCTAAATTATGCAATTCTTGCGCGGTTAGCACCTGCATTATTTTTTCTTTTTGTTGTGCTTGTTGTAGTTTTTATCGCCACGAGTTTTTGGCTTCTTGTATTTCTTTGCAATTTCTCTTCTATAAGAACCTCCTTGGTTTGTTTGGCTGTTCTTTTCACTCTTTTCGTGAAATGCAGGACCTGGAACATATTCTAAACTCGTTCTGTTTTTAGAACCCTCTCTATCTTCTCTTGGTCTTTCGTCTTCAGTTAAAATTTCAGAAATTTCTACTTCTTCAGGAAGTGCTACTTTCGGAATTTCATAATTCATTAGCTCTTCAATAGCAGTCTTATCCTCTAGCTCTTTTGCTGTTGAAAATAAGATGGACTGACCTTCTTTTTCTGCTCTACCAGTTCTACCTATCCTATGCATGTAATTTTCTGGAAAGTTTGGTGTGTCAAAATTAATTACATGACTTACACCATCAAAATCCAATCCACGAGCCATTACATCTGTAGCAACCAATATCCTGTTCTTTCCTTCGTCAAATTGACGAATAGAACGGATTCTATAATTCTGTGTTTTATTAGAGTGAATTAGGCAAATCTCTTCTGCAAAAGATTCATCTAAAGAGTTAAACAATAAATCTGCCGTTCTTTTAAACCCTGCAAAAACCAGTACTTTAGTATAGGTTTCTTTATCTCTCAAAAAATGATTTAACAAATTAACTTTGGTGAAAAAATTTGGAACATCATAACATTGTTGCGAAATATTATCTAGCGGTGTTCCACTTAGAGCTACCGAAACTTTTTCTGGTGACTTAAAGAAGTCAGTAATCAATGCATCAACATCTTCTGTCATGGTTGCAGAAAACATAATATTCTGTCTTCTTACTGGTAAAATATCAAAAATATTTAACAGTTGGAATCGGAACCCTAAATCTAACATTACATCCACCTCATCAATCACCAGTTTCTGGATGTTTTTAAAGTTTAATGCTTTACTTAATGCCAAATCGTATACTCTCCCTGGTGTTGCAACAATAATATCTGTTCCTTGAGCTATGGCTCTTTTTTGGGTATTAATATTTGTACCACCATAGACACCTTCAACTCTCAAAGTAATATACTTTGCTAATTTTTCGATTTCTTCAACCACTTGCAATACCAATTCTCTTGTTGGTACCAACACCAAAATTTTTGGATGCTTTTCTGTAGAATATTTTAAATCCGTTATAAGCGGCATCATATAGGCAAAGGTTTTCCCTGTACCTGTTTGTGCAATTCCAACTACATCTTTTCCCGATCTAACCACAGAAAAGGTTTGTTCTTGAATAGGTGTTGGATGTACAAATCCTAAGTCTTCAACGGCGTTTAATAGTTGAGCGGATAAGTTTAAGTCTTTAAATGTAGTTTGCATACTAAAAATTTATGGCGCAAAGATACACTTAATAAAAATGTTGCTAGTCTAAAATTACTTTTAAAGCATCGGTATATTTTTTAAAACCTCTTACATTATGATGTGTGCCATTTTCCAAGAAAATAAGCTTTTTATTTTCACCTTTAATTAAGCGATACAATTGTTGACTTCCTTTCGCTGGCGTTACTTTATCTTCTGTTCCATGAAAGATAGTAATTGCACTTTTAATCTTAGGAATTAACAAATGTGTTTTGAATTTAAAGTTTAATACAAACTTCGGAATTACTTTGTATTTATGGTTTGCAGCATTGTGTAAACTATAAAAAGGCGCTTCTAAAACAACATGTTTAGGGGTGTTTTCTGATGCTACTTTAGCAGCAAACGTAGTTCCTAAAGAATACCCATAAACAACTATGTTGTCTTCTGAAAACTGTTTTTTAAGATGTTGATAACTCAGCAAGGCATCTTCATACATTTTGATTTCATTAAAAGTTCCTGTACTTTTTCCATACCCTCTGTAATCTAGCACAAAAACATCGTAATTGTATTGCGTAAAATAAGAAGTAAATTCTCCCCAACGCTTTAAATTCCCTTGATTTCCATGAAAGAATAAAATAACTCCTTTCGGGTTTTCTGCTTTTATATGTAGTGCATTTATCGTTTCATTATCTGAAGTAGTTAAATTAACTTCTTCAAAGTCAAACGCAAATTTATAGCGATAACTAGCTTCTATTTCTTCGGATAAGAAAATTAATTTTTCTTGAAAAATATGTAGAATTCCCATAAGCAATAAATATACTGATAGTAATGCTATTATGCCCCCTTTAAATCGTTTCATTTTTTAGCTTTGCGCTTTGACCTCACAAAATCAATACTTGTATTTTCTCTATCAATTGCAGTGATTCCGTCTGAATCCAATACTTCTTTCAACGCTCTATGATAACTCTCAAAATTGTGTAAATTTTTATGACCTCCATCAATTATTGGGTACAAACGAGTAAGGTTTGGCCTCATTTTAGACAAGCGTAAACTCGACTTAAATCGAATCACTTTATCATTAGTTCCATGAATAATTTTAATAGGACAATCTACATATTTTATCCACTTATAGGTTGGCATTTGGTATCGCATTACCAACCCTAAAGGAATAAAAGGCAAATACCGTTTTATGTTTTTAGTCATACTAAAATACGGACAGGCCAGAATGAGCATTTTAGGATTATTCATAGAAGCTACTTTGGTTGCCAAACCTGTTCCTAATGAACGTCCATAGACAATGATGTTCTCTTCTTTAACCACTTTTTTTAATTTATCATAAACCAACAAAGCATCATCTTTCATGCTTTGTTGACTCATTTTACCAGTGCTTTTTCCAAAACCTCGGTAATCTATCATAATTACATCGTAGCCATGCAATGTAAAATCTACTGCAAACTTTCCCCAGCCTTTAATACTTTTAGAGTTTCCTTTTAAGTAGTACACAACCCCTTTAGAGTTTTTTGCTTTAAAGTGTAACCCATTAATGATTACGCCTTCTTTAATTTCGAGATTGTATTCTTTTACCTCTTGATTTTCATATTGAAACTTAAAATCGTTCGGTAATTTTTCTGGATGAAATAAAAAGCGTTCTTGAAAAAAATACAAGACAATACTTACAAAAGCAATTACAGAAATAAGGATGATTAAAATACTGATGTAGCTCATAGTTAGATTTAGGTATACTAAGCTACTGATTTTTAAACCAATAAAAAAATTACAACTTTAACAACATCAACTATTTGATCTGTCCGGCTATGATTCAATTCTCCCACCGAATTCGACAACTATTCCTCTTCGAAAATAAATTTTCTAAATACCTTTTTTATGCCATTGGTGAAATTGTATTGGTGGTTATTGAAATTTTGATTGCGTTACAGGTTAACAATGCCAATGAAGTAAAAACCTTTATTAAATCTCGAGAAACAGTAAGACAAACAACAAAAAGAAAAATTACTTAACACATTTAATTTATTGAAAATTAGACACTTGCGTAATAACCTAATTTAACTTATATTTATAGTACCCCTAACTTGGAAATATTTTTCTAGAACATTCTCCCTCCTTTACACGCCAAGAAAATTAATTTCTACTTCATCTAAGAAAATAGTTTTTGTTATGAATAAATCGTTACTTGTTAAAATAGTTTCATGGTTTCGTCTTCAACAGGGTGAAAAAAAACCAACGGTTTTTATAAATTTATCTCCAGTTAAAAACATTCTTTTTTTAGCATTGTTTTTTTTATCTTCAGTTATTGAGATACAAGCTCAAACATATACTACTATTCAAGATGGAGATTGGACCTCTTCTTCTACTTGGGACGCAAATGGTGTTCCTCCTACAGATATTTCTAATAGCACCGTTAATATCAATCACAGGGTAGAAGTAGACACTACAGTAAAGTTACAATCTAATGCAACTCTTACAATTAATCATATTTTAATATTTACATCAGGTAGTTTCGAAATGGAAGAAACAACCTCTAC
>JAESTN010000143.1 GCA_016763595.1 Flavobacteriaceae bacterium
AATAATGCTAATCCAATAACAAGGATTAACGCCATTGAGCGTTCTCTAATTTTAGATAAAATTGCCATACGTTATTTATTTAATTTACAGTGAGCGAAAATACAATTTCGTATTAAATAATGCAACTGCTAAGGCACAATTATTTGCCATAGTTGAAGAATGTTTTATTTAATCTTCTTTATCCATAATTTGGAAGGAAATTTCTTCAATCTTTGAAGAGCTAACTTTAAGTATTTTCATTTTAAAGTTTTCAATTTTAATTTCTTCATTTAGCGCTGGAATATTCTCTGTATAATTGATAATAAACCCTCCTAATGTTTCGTAAGCTTCTTCTTTTGGAATATTCAAATTATATTCTTCGTTTAAATAATCTACTTCCAATCGTGCAGAAAAACGAAATTCAGAATCACCTACTTTTACTTCTAACAACTGTTGTGAATCATGTTCGTCTTCAATCTCACCAAACAACTCTTCTACTACGTCTTCTACAGTTATCATCCCTGATGTACCACCATATTCGTCTAAAACAATTGCAACACTTTTTCGCTTTTTCGTTAAGTTACTTAATACATCTTTGATGATCATAGATTCTGGAACGATCTCAATAGGCAATAATACTGAACGAATTGTTTTTGGCTTTTTAAATAATTCAAACGCATTTACATATCCAACAATATCATCTAAAGAATTTTTGTGAACAACAATTTTCGAATAGCCTGTTTCAGTAAATACTTTTCTTAAATTAACAATTGTTTCATGAATCTCTACAGATACCATTTCGGTTCTGGGAACCATGATCTCTCTTGCTTTTACTTTATGAAACTCTAATGCATTTTGAAAAATCTGTATTTCAGAATCTACTTCTTCATCTCCATTACCTGTTTCCATTTGCTCATTAATATAATGCCCAAGCTCTTCTTTACTAAATTCTGTTTGCACTTCGTCAGAATTGGTTTTAAAAAACACGCGTAAAAAGAAATCTGAAATTTTACTTATCAACGAAGAAAAAAAGTGAAACAGCACATAAAAAAAATACGCAGGTATTGCAAAGTACTTCAATGCTTCATTTGCGTAGATTCTAAATATTGCTTTTGGTAAAAACTCTGCTGAAACTAATATGACGATTGTAGAAATTACTGTTTGAGTTAAAAGTATCGTAAATTCATTCCAGGCTTCAATTGGCAAAAAACCAATTAAAAAATCACCCATATAAATACTGTAGATCACCAAAGCAATATTATTACCAACTAACATTGTTGTAATAAACTTTGAGGATTTATTTGTGAGTTTCCTTAGAATGTTAGCGATAAAACCATCTTTCTTTTTTTCTAACTCAATATGAAGTTTGTTGGCAGAAACAAAGGCGATCTCCATTCCTGAAAAGAAAGCCGAAAGTAATATTGAAATAACAATTATTGCTATTTGTGTTTCCATGTATAGTTTTAGTCGTTATTTCTAGATTGCACTTTTCTCCTAAAATATCTTTTAAAGAAAAACACTAAGCTAATAAAAACAGAAAAACCAATCATTAAATATGCTTTCTCTCTATCTTCATTCCAAACCAAAATCCCTTCCACTAAAAAGATGATTCCAATTACTAAATAGCCGTATTGCAAGTATTTCCAAAGAGTATTCATTTTTTCAATTTTCTTTTAAGATATGTTGACTTGATGTTTGTTTTGCTAAGAACTTGGATAAATCTTTTTTTGATTCAAATCCAATTCCATTAATTACATTATCTGGCGAAGTTAAAGTAAACTTCTTTTCTGAGAAAAGATAATTGGTATTTTGATCCCAAAATAATTGTTCTGTAATTAATTTAGATTTATCAGTATGATTAAAAATCTCAACATTCCCATTTAATTCAGAAATCAACGTTTTCGTATATGTTAAACAAAAATCTCCTTTAATCGTAATTGAATCAAGACCATTGTTACTATATGATACCAAAATTATGCCCTCTGGAAACCTATTATATGGGTGATCTACTCTATTACTAAAATCTTCTAATACCGGAGTTATTAGTTTTGAAGTCACTCTACCTGAATCTTTATAAATATAAGGATTCACCCCTATAGCTATGCCAACTGGTTGATTTTTGGTCAAAAAGAGATTCCTTACCTCATTAGAATCATTAGTACAAGAAAAAAACATTGCTACTAAACTAATAGCAGCAATGTTTTTACCTATTTTATGAGTCCTAAAATTCATTTCTATTTTTTTGAAACCTTTACAGTTTCTCCAATCCAACATTTAATTGTGTGAGAGGAACCTGCTTCAATAGTTTGTGTAAATAACAATGTTTTTGAAGGCTCTTGTGATCTATAATTTCTAATATGTTTTGCTGCTCTAGACGCAATACTTGGATCTACTGCTCTTGCCTGTTGTGCTTTTCTTAGCGCTGCAGTGTACACCATTCTTTTTTCAAATTCATTAGAACCACATTGGTTCACACTCGTAGCATATAACCCAGCAATTAATAAGTAGGCCTTCCCAAAATTTGGATTGTTCTTTAATGCTCGTCTTGCATAATTTCTAGCTTGACTTTTTTGTCCTTTTTTGGCAAACAACTGAGCAATTTTATATAAATTTTTAGCTTTTTCAAATGTATCTGGCTCTTGATCTACTGCTTTCTTATAGTATTCCATTGCTTCAGATTCTTTCCCTTTTTTATAAAGAATTCCCGCATAATAAACAGTTGTTTTAGGAGAAGGATCTGCTGCAACCCATGCTTCTACTAATTTCTCATATAATGGTTCATCAGTACATCCTTTGGTAAACATTCTAGAAACGGCTCTACTTAACCATTGTCCATTTGTATTATTCGCTTCAAAATCTCTAGTATATAAAGGAACCAATCTATCACATGTTGATAAATCAATAATCATTCTATCAAGACCAGATTCTACCATACCCAATGCTTTAGAGTTTATAGTATATGCTCTTAAGTTGGTTTTATCTCTTTTCCCCAACGTTTCTCCATTGTCTACTTTTGCTTTGATTGGCGCTAATTTTTTAGCGTAATAATCTAATTTCTCACCTACAGACTCTAACACATCATCATAGGTGTCAAATACCTTTTGTGCATTGGTATCTTTATTTCTATCAGTTACACCTCTAAAATATTTATAAATATTTCTCACTCCCATTCTTGAAGGATCAATAGAATATGCTTTTTCAAGTAGTGCGAAAATCTCATCATCAGACGCTAATTTATTTTTTGCTAAAAAAGTAACATAATCACTATGTACTTTCGCTTCGTCATTTTTATAATACTGTAATCTTTGTTCGTATATTTTTTTAATTAAATCAGAGAATTCAGATTTATTCGCTGCTGTTTTAAATTTTGCTTTTGCAAGTTTATCTCCGAACTTATAAATGTTAACTGATAATTTTGGACAATCATTCATCAACGACACTAACTTTGGATATGCTGCGTCGTATTTCTTTGTTTGTACTTCTCCTTTAAATAAATTATATTTTATTGTACAATCTTGAGAGGCTTGCGCAACAACTTTTGAGTTTGAAAGCAGTACAATTGCTACTAGAATAAGAGTAATTTTTTTCATCATCTATCAGTTTATATTATTCAATTTTTCTTTTCTTGAACCAAGCTAAGTTACCAATAGCATTCAAAGATAAACTTAGTTTAAAGTTAAAATAATTTTCTTGTATTAAATTATTAATTTCTGTCCCTTTTTTACCATATTCTATTCCTAAATTAAGATTAGATAA
>JAESTN010000144.1 GCA_016763595.1 Flavobacteriaceae bacterium
GAAAAATAAATTCTTGACAGCAATACTGGTTCCCTTACCAGTAGAAATAACATCTTGAGAAATTAGTTTACTTCCTTCAATTTTTATTTGAGTACCAAGTTCGTCATTTTCTTGCTTGGTCTTTAATTCTACATGTGCAATGGCAGCAATAGAAGCCAAGGCTTCACCTCGAAAACCCTTGGTGCTTAAATTAAATAGATCTTCAGCATTTTTTATTTTGGAGGTTGCATGACGCTCAAAGGATAAACGAGCATCTGTATTGCTCATTCCTTTGCCATTATCAATTACCTGAATTAAAGATTTACCTGCGTCTTTTACGAGTAGCTTTATAGAAGTTGCACCTGCGTCAATCGCATTTTCGAGTAATTCTTTTACTACAGAAGCGGGTCTTTGGACTACTTCTCCTGCAGCAATTTGATTTGCTACATGATCAGGTAAGAGTTGAATAATATCTGACATGTATTATTTTAAAAAGATAGATAAATCAAAATCAATGACATATAAAAAAATGAACGTTAAAACGACAACAACGGCTATTATGGTTTTGTTAGCTCCTTTTCCTCTAGATTCTTTTAATTCGTCCCAAGCCGAAACAAATTTCATTTTTAGATTTTTGTTTTTACCTGTTGTGAATCTAAAGTCGTCAAACTTATGTTTTATTTCATAAGGGTTTCCTTCACCTTTATAAAATCTAGGTTTGTAATCGAATGTTTTATTTGTGCGGTTTAAAAATCCCATAATTTTTGAAAGTGAATTAATATTATTGATTTAATAACAAAAATCAAACCAATTGAATCAACTAAGTCAAATTTACAGAATAAAAAAGAAGTGGTCAAGAAATGTTAAAAAGTATCTTGTTAAAACTGTCTTAATGCTGCCATTTTGATTGCAGCAACAGCACATTCAATTCCTTTGTTTCCAAATTGACCGCCAGACCTATCTATAGATTGTTGTTTGGTATTGTCTGTAAGTACGCAGAAAATTACAGGAACATCATATTTGATATTTAAATCGACAATTCCTTGAGTAACTCCATCACACACAAAATCGAAATGTTTGGTTTCTCCTTGAATTACATTTCCAACAGCAATAATTACATCTACTTTTGCAGATTCAATCATTTTTTTACAGCCAAAGACCAATTCAAAACTACCAGGAACATCCCAAGAAACAATATTAATTTCTTCTGCTCCACAGTCAATTAAGGTTTTAATAGCACCATTTTGAAGGTTTCTAGTAATTTCTGGATTCCATTCAGAAACAACAATCCCAAATCGAAAAGGTTTCGCATTTGGGATAGTTGCTTTATCGTAATATGATAAATTTGTTGTAGCCATAATGTAGCTTAGTTTTTTGCAGCGAACTCAGCACTGCTAATATATTGATCGATATTTCCTCCTTGGTAAGAAGCAGGATAGTCAGATTTTATCTTTTTAAACAATGTCAATGCTTTGCTAAACTCTTTTAATTCCATTGCAGTAATTCCTGCTTTGTATAAGAATAAAGGAGTTGAGAATTGATTCGCTTTTTTGCTAGCCGCATCTTCATAGTATTTTAATGCATCTTTTGGTTGATTGATATCAGCAAAAGCATCTCCAATTGCTCCAATAGCAGTAGGGCCTAGTAATTCATCGTTAGAAGAAAATTTACTTAAATATTCAATCGCTTTATCGTATTGTTTTAATTTTAAGTAAGAAATTCCGGCATAGTAGTTTGCTAAATTTCCAGCATCAGTACCACTAAATGTACTTGCGATATCTGTAAAACCATATTTTCCATCAGCTCCATCTAAACCTAAGTTTAATAATGAATCTACACCAACAGAAACTGTACTTGCTTGGTTAAAGTGTTTTCTAGGAAACGCTAGTTCGTTGGCTGCTTCTTTTTCAGTTGGTTCAATAATGTACTTATTGTATCCTAAATATCCTAAAATTACAACTGCAACTAATACTAAACCATAAAATAAGGGTTTGCTATTTTTTTCAATCCACTGCTCAGATCTAGATGCCGTTTCGTCTAAAGTGTTAAAAACTTCAGCTGTTGTGCTCTTGTCTTGAACTGTTTCTTGTTTATTGTCTGTTGATTTCGATGCTTTTTTCTTGTATGTTGCCATTTCGCTAAAAAATTAGTAGGCGCAAAAATAGTTTTTTTAATTGGATTTTAAAAATGGATAATTCGCTAAATTTTCAATAATTTGCAATTTCTTACATCTGACAAACGATATCTATGTATTTACAAAAAATTTCTTTAGTGAATTTTAAAAATATTATTTCTCAAACATTTGATTTTCAGGAGAAAATAAATTGTTTTGTAGGAGATAATGGCGTTGGAAAAACAAATATTCTAGATGCAATTTATTATTTGTCTTTCACAAAAAGTTACTTTAATCCGGTTGCATTGCAAAATATTAGACATGGAGAGGAGTTTTTTATGATAGAAGGGAGCTATATTTTAGAAAATAGAGAAGAAAAAATCGTTTGTAGCTTAAAAAAAGGACAAAAGAAAGTGCTTAAAAGAAATGACAAAGCATACAGTAAATTTTCTGAACATATAGGACAATTGCCACTCGTTATTATTTCTCCTACGGACAGAGATTTAATTGTAGATGGAAGTGAAACCAGAAGAAAATTTATTGATGGTGTTATTTCTCAACAAGACAAAGAATACTTGCAGAGTTTAATTCAGTATAATAAAGTAATAAGCCAACGTAATGCGTTGTTAAAGTATTTTGCTGCCAATAGAACCTTTGATGCCCTGAATTTAAAAATCTATGACGACCGGTTAATTTTATTAGGGACTGGTATTTATGCAAAGAGAAAATCGTTTTTAGAAAAATTTACCCCTATCTTTAATAAAAAGTATCAAACCATTTCTGAAGATAAGGAATCAGTAGACTTGGTGTATAAAAGTCAATTGCATATCATGTCTTTTGAAGAGCTGTTGAAAAACAACTTAGAAAAGGATAAAATTTTACAATATACTTCTGTCGGAATTCATAAAGACGACTTAAGTTTTGACATTGGAGAATACCCAATTAAAAAGTTTGGTTCTCAAGGGCAACAGAAATCGTATTTGATCGCATTAAAGTTGGCGCAGTTTCAATTTATTAAAGAGCAATCTAATGTAGTGCCAATTTTATTGTTAGATGATGTTTTTGATAAGTTGGATGAGCACAGAGTTTCTAAAATTATAGAATTGGTTAATAAAGATGAGTTTGGGCAAATATTTATCACGGATACCCATGCAGAACGTACCGAAAACGTAATAAAGCAAAGTAATAAGCCCTACCAAATATTTAAGTTGTAGCGTTGCAAAGTAAAAAGGCTATTTTACCAAATACCAAATACCAAATACCAAATACCAAATACCAAATATTTAAAACATGTCAAAAAGAGAAAAAGAATCCCTTTCAATGAAAGATTTAATGGGCTCTTTTATAAAAGAGAACAATTTGTCTAAAGGAATGCAGAAGCTTGAAATTGAAGAAATTTGGGCAAAGTTTGTGGGGCA
>JAESTN010000145.1 GCA_016763595.1 Flavobacteriaceae bacterium
ATGGGTAATGTGTAAAACTATTGTAGATTCCGAATGCCAATACAAAAAACGGAATGATAATAAAAAAGGCTTTTTTCTTTTTAGAAATTGGGACTGTATCCATATTGAACCTTCTATAAATAAACGCATTAAATTTATAGATAATGAAGCCCAAAATCAACAAGCCAAACAATCCTTTATACACTGGGTAACTCTCAAGCAATACCTGTATAGAGATTTTTAGATTGCTTAAAAAACGTAAAGAAGCTGCGTCTAAACGAATGTTTAAATACTCATAATACCCAAAATCAAAAAGATAAAAAAGAGTGATTACCAAATAAATACTCGTAAAGTAAATGTTGCTAATTCTCTTATAAACCTTGTGTTTAAAAAAACGCTGATTGACAATAAACAGTAGGAGAGCAATTGGGAAAACTGCCAAAACTGCTAGTTTGATGTCAAAACGGATTCCCAACCCAAAAGCTTGCTGAATTTCTGAAGTAGCAACCGAATCTAGTTGTGCAAAATAGGTGTAAAAAAGAACTCGAAATAACAGTGCATATACAGTAAGTGAAAATATATTTACAAATAGATATTTGATGTAATTCGGAATTCTTTGCTGCATACAGGTTTTTTAGAAAAGGCAAAGATATTGATTTCTGTAGAGTATAGATATAAAAGGCTTGCTTAGCTGTTGGTGTAAGTTCAATACATTGAAAAACAGTGAAATATTCAGTAAATAAAAGAGTTTTTAAAAACAACAAAGGCAGCTGTAAAATACAACTGCCAGGGTTTTAGCAATAGGATAGGGGGTTACTGCTTCATGATCTTTCCTGTTTTTTTATGTACCAATTTCTGACCTACTAAGGCTATTCTTTGGCTAACTCTACCTGTGTGATCTGGACCAATATAAAAGTACAAACTAAGAACTTTGTCATATTCTGGGTGTTTTTCAGATGTATTCCAATAGGTGCAATCCCATGCTTCACGTCCCGTGTTTTTATAATTGGAAATATCTTTAATTCTTTTAGAAGTATATAAGTGATGGTCACTTAATAAATCCAATACTTTGCGTTTTATGTCTCCAATCGTTGGGATTTTTGTTCCTGGAGTTACCTCTTTTATATTTGGATAGCCGTCATCAGGGTTGCTTGTGTTTGATTTTTTAGCAGGGATATTTTTCCATTGCTGTTGTGTTGTACTAGTTGTATTGTTTGTGCTTTGTGCATAGCTTATACTTGTAATACAAATGGCAATACATAATAATAAATGTTTCATAAAATGTGTTTTAAGTTGGTTATAAATTATAGGTAAGACTAAATACAGCAAATCGTGGTTGAATAAAATATTGTGAGGTACTTGTATAATTTTGATGAAATGTATCTTGATTCATAGAAGTCGTATTTAAAATATTTGTGAGTCCTAATTTGTATTCCCATTTGCTATTTTTATTTCGATAGTTGATACTTGCATCCAAAAAGGAATAGGTATTTAGCGCGGTGTTTTTAGTGGCGTATTTGTAAAAGCTAAACTCAGATTTGAAAGAGAAATGTTTTAAGAAAATGGCCTCTATATTTACAAAGGGTTTATCGGTCAAATAGGTTGTTTCTCCAAAAGCATTGCTATATGTATTACTCGTTCTTTTGTAACCAAGTTCAAAATTAGGTGCTTTTTTATAATTGGTAAGCACACTTGCCGTATACGCTTGGATAAACGAATTTGAATTGTTTTGAAGTCCATTTACCATGTTGTAATAATTGGCTTTCTCTAGATGTGCTTTAAAATTGATATTGTATCTCTTAAAGGTTTTTCTCCAATCAAAACTCATAGAAATGGTTTCGTCTTTAAGCAACGAATTGATAGGGGTTGCACTATTATTTATCTGAGTATATACCGTGTTATTTTTGAGTTCGTTTTTTTTCTTAGAATAATTAATTCCTCCAAACACAGTTGTATTATTGAACAAACTAAAACTATAATAGCTGAGTCGATACTTCTCATACATTCCATTTTCTATAGCACTATTCCCTTTAAAAAGTGAACTGTAATTGTTTAAAATATACCCTTCAGCAATTTTATCAATAGAAGCATAGACTGCCGTTTTTGCATAGGTAAAACGCAAGCTTTCAGATTTTTGAAGCTGAAGATTGGCATAGAAATTTGGCAATAGCTGTGTATCATTGACTGTTAATGTGGTTCCTAATTGTTCGCTTTTTGTTTGATATTTATGAAGACTTAAACCAGGGTTGAACATCAGTTTACCAAGCATTACTTTGTATTTTAATCCAAAGTATACATCTGAAAAATTATACTGAACGTCAGTGTTATTAAAAGCAGTATCCGTAAAATTAAACGTGTTTTTATTATCTAAGGTTTGAAATATTGACGAATCAAATTTTTGACGACTGATAGTACTTCCTAATGTAAAAATAAGATTGTTCTTGGTATTGATTAGGTAGTAATAATCAAGCTTAGTATCCAATTTATTGGTTTGTATTGTTTTATCTTGATTGATGGTGTAATTTTCTTGGTTTGTATTGTATGGAAATAGATTAGAAAATGGCAACACAGTAGTAGATGGGGCTACTCCTAAATCAATAAAAGAAGCATTGTAAAATGGATTTTCCTTTTTGATAAGATGTTGAAAGTTACCCGAAACAATATGATTTGGATTGATGGTGTAGTAGAGGTTTGCTTTCTGTTTTATAGAAAACGGATCGGTATTCATAGTTGTATGAATTGTATTTTCTACGGTAGAAAAACGCGTGTTTAAAAATCCGAGTTCATCTTGTTTTGAAACCTTTAAAAAGACATCATAATCAAATTGAAAATTGGCATGAGGTTTATACGAAGAACTCAGTTTTGCCAAGCCAATCCTGTTGTTTTGAAAAGTGTTTTTATCTGTTTTCGCCGTTAAATCATCACTAGAATAATTTGTGGTAGATTTTTCTAAGAAATCTACCTCCGTTTTAGAAAATATTAAAAAACCATTCAATCCCCAGGTTTTTTTTGGTACATAACTAAAATTTAAGGCGCCAAACTTTGAGTTTATTTTATGGGCTTTGTTATTTTTTAATAAAGACAAACCTAAACTATTAGAAGATAAATTATAGGAAGTTCCTGATCCTGTCAAACCTTTATTTAAGCCTCCAGTAAAATTCATATAGTCATGAAACGTAAATGGGATTTCACCAATATTGTTAAAGTCCGTTAGTATATTGATGCTTTTAGCAGGGCTGTAGAAAAATAATTTTGGATGTATTAAATAGCTATTATCGAAACCTCCTCCAGCCGTTAGTTCTCCAAACCAAAAGTTCTTTTTACCTTCTTTGAGTTTTAAATTGATAACAATATTATCTTCAGTATTGGTCACCGATTTCAATTGACTTATTTCACTAAAATTTTTGAGTACTTCAATTTTTTTTATTGCATCGGATGGAATATTTTCGGAGGCTAATTTTGAATCACCATCAAAAAAGTCTTTTCCTTCTA